>NZ_JAYGHG010000017.1:0-85314 GCF_034931085.1 Nodularia harveyana UHCC-0300
GTTTAAAGTCTCCCAATGCCCTATGGCGACTATGCCCAAATTTTAACATAAAGCCGTCCTAGAAGGCGATGCACTGAGCAGTTCGACCCTTCGACAGGCTCAGGGCATCGCAGGCTCACTGTAACACCTGTCGAAGTGACGGGGCTTGTATCCCATTATTTTCGGTCAGAGGTATATTTGATTTTTGGAAATGACTAATAGTTCCTTAATGGTACAAGCCCCCAGATTTATTTGTGGGGTCAATCCAAAATCCAAAATCCAAAATCTAAAATTGTTTGACTAATGACAATTGATTACGACTTAGTAATTATTGGTGGAACTCTCGCCGGACGTTATGCAGCCCTAGTTGCAACTCAACTCAAGGCTACTGTGGCCTTAGTAGAGTCTCATATAAATTATGGATTTATTCAACACCAAGCTTTCAGCGAAATTGCCAACATCGCCCATAACCTCAGTGATATCGCTAGTTGGCGAACTCACATAACAGAAGGTCAGACCTCCGACAAATGTCAAACATCTCTGATATGGCCAGAAGCCAAGTTATACAGTGACAGCATATTCGCCAATATTCAAGAACAAAACTCCCTCGCCAACTTAGCCGCCTTGGGTGTAGATGTAATTTTCGGTAATGGTGAATTTCAATCCTCCCCCCATTTAGGCTTTGCAGTCAATCAACGGCTACTCAGGGGACGTACCTATTTATTAGCTAGTGGTTCTGTGCGAGGCGTTCCAGAAATTGCTGGATTAGAAACTACCAGCTACTTAACTTTAGCTAATATTTGGCATTCCCTCAAAGAACCACACCTACCCCAAAATTGGGTAATTATTGGCGGTATTCCTCAAAGTATTGAAGTCGTTCAAACCCTGGCGCGGTTGGGTTGTAATGTCACATTAGCTGTTAAATCTGCATCTATTCTCCCCTATGCTGACCCAGAAACAGCCCACCTGCTGCAAGCACAGTTAGAAGTTGAAGGTGTGCGTGTTATCACCCAAACACCAGTGACTCAGGTAAAATTAATTGAGGATAAAAAGTGGGTACTGGTAGGAGATAAAGCCATTGAAACCGATGAAATTTTAGTAGCAACCCACCAGAAACCAAACTTGGAGTTTCTGAATTTGGCGGCTGTCGGTGTAAAATGGCGATCGCATCGCTTGGTTGTCAATGATCAATTACAAACCACTAACCACCGCATTTACGCCTGTGGTGATGTCATTGGCGGGGATGATTTTGCTAACGTTGCTAATTATGAAGCCAGAATTGCCGTCAAAAATGCCCTGTTTTTTCCAAGATTAAAGGTCAATTATCGCTGTGTTCCTTGGGCGCTGAATTCCTATCCTAATTTGGCGGAAGTTGGTTTAACAGAAGTCCAAGCAAAGCGCCAATTTAGACCAGAGGAAATTTTAGTTTTACGACAATATTATAAAACAGTCAGAGCAGCCCAACTGCGGGACGAAACTACAGGTATATGTAAATTAATTGTGCTTCGCAATGGCGAAATTTTGGGAGCTTCTATATTGGGAGCAGAAGCATCGGAATTAATTAATTTAATTGCTTTAGCGATATCCCAAAAAATTCCAGTGCAAAAATTAGCAAATTTATCTGCTATCTATCCCAGTTTTTCCGAGATAATCGAAAATACAGCCAGAGAGTGGGGTCAGCAGAGGTTAAATAGCAATCATGCTTTACAAGATTTTCTCGAAGGCTTCTTTCATTTTCGCCGCAACTGGAATTTATAATACAGCAGTTTTCATATATAATGTATACTCTCGAACATCCCGCCCATCAATCATTACCTGTCCTGATGTTGGGTCATAAAAGTGTTAGAGACTGAAACGAAACAACCCAGTTGATTACCTTGCCTGATTCCGGTTATCTAGGAAAAGCAGGCATATTTCTTGTATAGTTAGCACGACACAATAAAACCATTTAGATATTTTAACAAAGGAATAAAGATGTCCGAACCAAACGGCGTGATGATGCAGTTCTTTCACTGGTATATCCCGCCAGACGGCAACCTCTGGAATGAATTAAAAGAAAACGCCCAAGCGCTAGTTGATGCTGGCATTACGTCTGTCTGGTTGCCTCCAGCCTACAAAGGTACAGCCGGCGGCTACGATGTCGGTTATGGGGTCTACGACATCTTTGATCTCGGCGAATTTGACCAGAAAGGCTCTGTGCGAACCAAGTACGGTACCAAAGATGAGTACGTCACTGCTGTTAAGGCTGCAAGAGCGACTGGTATGCGTGTGTATGCAGACGTGGTTTTTAATCATAAATTAGGTGCAGACGAACCCGAAGAGGTGGAAGCAACGCCCTACAGTCCAGATGATCGCCACCATGCGATCGGCGATATGCAAACCATCAAAGTGTGGACTCACTTTACCTTCCCTGGTCGCAAGGGCAAATACTCTGAGATGGAGTGGCACTGGTGGCACTTCGATGCCGTAGACTACAATGTCTACAATGAAGGCGAGAACGCGGTTTATCTGTTTAAAGATAAACAATTTGACGAACAGGTTGACCTGGAAAAGGGTGCGTTTGACTATCTCATGGGCTGCGATCTGGACATGGAGCAGCCAGAAGTACGAGCCGAGTTGAAGCACTGGGGAGAATGGTTTGTCGATACCACCGAAGTAGATGGCTTTCGTTTTGATGCTGTTAAACACGTCAAGGCTAGCTTTTTTCCGGAATGGCTAAACCACTGCCGCAAACACGCGGGTCGCGATCTCTTTGCTGTGGGTGAGTATTGGTCTTACGAAGTGGAAGCGCTGCACCATTTCATCAACGTCACGGGTGGCGATGTGTTACTGTTTGATGCGCCCTTGCACTACAACTTTAGCGCTGCCAGCACGCAGGGTAATGACTACGATATGCGGCGGATTTTTGACAACACTCTCGTACAACAGCAACCCGCTTTAGCCGTCACCCTAGTGGACAATCATGATTCTCAGCCTTTGCAGTCACTAGAGTCGGTTGTCGAAGGCTGGTTCAAACCACTGGCGTATGCGCTGATCCTACTTCGACGCGATGGGTATCCCTGCATTTTCTACGCCGATTATTATGGCGCTCACTACAAAGATAAGGGGCCCGATGGCAATGAGTATGAGATTTGGCTTGACAGTCATCAATGGCTGATTGATAAGTTTTTGCACGCGCGTCAAACCTATGCTTATGGCGATCAGTACGACTATTTTGATCATGCCAACACACTGGGCTGGACGCGCCTGGGCGATGAGAAACATCCTGGCGGTATGGCGGTGGTGCTTAGTAATGGAGGTGATGGTACAAAGTGGATGGAGGTGGGGCAACCAAATCAGACTTATGTTGACTTGACTGAACACATTAGCGAGACTATCACCACAAATGATCAGGGTTGGGCTGATTTTCGCTGCAATACCGGTTCAGTTTCGGTCTGGGTGCCACAGTCGTAGTCTCGTTGGGTATCTGCCGAGATATGCGGAGGACACCCCACGAGACTTACACGGCAAAATTGGGTTGGTGAACCACTAGAGTCGGCTGCTGGTATATGGGGTGGATCTAACGAAGTATTAAACTCAAAGGGTCGGGTGACCGATTGGTTGAGTTTAATTCGACTGCTCATTTCTCCCCCTAACCAACCACCCCATCTGATTACCTAGCTTCCCTGCTTTGGTGAAAGTGAAGCTACCCCACACACAAGCTACTTCATCCTTACTTGTATGATGAGGCAATGCTATAACAAGAATAGTTCTCTTACTTCGGGCGCTCATTATTACGATTCAAATTCTTTTCTGTGAAAGATACACTACCAATTCCTTGGAGAATACCACGACCGATTAAACCTAAACCTCGACCAACTATTTTCGTGAGTAAAAAAACGATACTACTACCTATAATAGCTAATAAAGATTTTAAACGCGGTGCGATCGCATCTCGAAATTCTAGTATTAATGTGACTAATAGGGGAATACCCGAAAGTTTTGCTAATTCTTGTCCACGGGGAGCATAAATCGCAGTTTTAGCAATCCCACGCGGTGCAAATACAAATACCTCATAGCTACTTTCAAACATAGCTTTTGGCTCGTTGATATACTTATTTAAACGGTATTTCCACGACAAATCATTACGAAAGCGTTCTATTTCCCTTGTGGAAATTAATCGGCGGTCATAATAATTCTGTTTAATTTCCTCCACATCTGCTAAAGAGTTGAGTAATGGTTGCACTACAGCATTAGCTACCTGAATTAATAAATTTTCTAAAATCATTAATGCTTGGGACTGAGCCTCAGAAGTACCGGCGGTACAGCAGCTATTATCAATTTGTAAGTCTGTCTGAAATACCAAATACGAAAATAATTGTTCAACTAAGGGAATTTTATTACAAATTTCTGTTTGGACAACTCGATAATTTTGCAGCAAGAGATTAACAACTTCTATGTTTTTCTTATCTACTTCCACTCGATAGAATTTACCAAAAAAATCTGTAATTACTGCTTGCCATAAATCATATAATATGCTGTCTTTTAAAGTTTCCAGTTGCGGGATGGTAATTTGAGGGACACGCAGTTCATCCAGTTTTTGAGCCAGTTTTTGCAGAGTTAGGTAGAGTAATTCCCGTTTTTTATCTTCACGAAATATGTCAATTTCTAAAGCGACATCTGTGACATTTTGTAAAGAGAATTGTAACTTGTTCACACATAATGAAAATAAATCAGATTGTAGCGATCGCGGACTCAGTAAAGGAGACGTTGTTGGTTCTAACTGTAACTCTAGTGGCGCAGTGGCAATACTGAAAGAAGGAATTACAGGCGGTGACTGTGTTACTGCAATGGATTCTTTTTCCTGTCTTTCCTCTGGTGAAACCAATAACCGACTGAGTAACCAACGAGCTGCTAACAATTCTCGTCGTTGTCCAGCAAAAACAGCTTGATCTATTAATCGTAATCCAGGGGTTTGTAATTGCGCTGTCACTTGGGCTAAACTCGCCTCAATATAACCAATTCCTGAGAAATACCAATTTTTTCGCACCCTCGCCAGAGGGATAGGCGGTGATGGGATGGACTGAGGGGAAATTGGATCTAAATTTTGGCTTGAGGGGAAATAGTTAGCACCATCTGCTACAGCTTCCATCGCAGCGACTAACTCAGGAATAGGAGAGCCTTTAGGACAATAGCCATTAACGCCAGCAGCTCGCACGGCTAACAGTAATCCTGGTTCTTGCACAGAACTAAGTAGCAAGACTGCTAGTTGAGGGTATTGGTTTTTTAGTTGTTGACAGAGTTGTAAACCCTGCTGCTGGCTGGAAATAGAGCGACCATTCCCCAATTCTAAAACCACTAAATTGACTTGCTGGGGGTCTTCTTGAGCCAGTTCTGCCAGTATCTGCAAAGCCGTTGTATCTGTCTCAGCTTCGGCTACTACTTGAATATCAGGAAGTGATGACAATGCCACCCGTAGTCCTAGCCGGAATATGGGGTCTTGGTCAATTAAGATTAACTTTAGGGGTCTATTGGTCATGGTATTGACAATACACAATGACTGTTGATATACAGTCTCTCATAGTTTTGATGCTAATCTGAGTCCTGCTCATTGTCACTAATCAGAGAGTAGGTTAGCCACGCTACAGGACTGACAAAAAATATCCCATTTCGACAAGTGTTACAGTGAGCTTGCCGAACTGCTCAGTGACCACTCAAACCCTGATTTCTCTGTGTACTCTGTGCCTCTGTGGTTCGTCCCCTCAAAACAAGCAAGACTTGTACTGAGCTTGTCGTAAAGCCTACGGCATAGCTACGCTTACCGCGTAGCGTGGCGTTAGCCATAGTATGGCTGTTCCACAAAAGAAAGTTAATGATTCATCAGAGTTCCAGACTTATGCTATTTCTGGGGGATTACGGTAGCCATAAAAGTTAACACTGTATTCTGTAATCCGTACTCCTGTTGTTTGTTCAACATGACGGATTAATTCTTCGGGGAGTTCTATATGAATATCAAGAAGTTGATGAGTATCAATACAGTTGACGTGACTATGGGAATCACTGATATTGCCGTATAAACGCCCGTCACAGCGTTCAATACATTCAATGATGCCCTGAGTTGATAGGGCTTCTAAATTTTGATAAACGGATGTATGACCAATATCTTTACCCTCTTGGCTGAGGCGGTCATAAATTTCTCTAGCAGAAAGATGTTCATTAGCTTTCCACAGCAGTTCTAAAATAAACCGACGCTGACGGCTAACGCGCATACCCAATAGCTGACATCGCTCTAGGGCATCTTCTAGAGAGCGAATTGGTGTTGAGGATATAGATTGATTTTGCATAGTTAAGTTGGTTAACTATAAGGGGATTTTCCCGGTTCAATGTTTATGGGTTGTTTTGATCTACCAGCATATTACTGAGTTATTTTGCTCCTACTTGTGTTGCTGCGGAATTGATTTATGATCTTAAACAAACTCATTACAACTTTAACTTAAAATTGTGGCAAATGTCCAACTATAGGTAGGTGTGATGTCTGCAAAATTGGGCGAGTACCGATAAAAATTTCCCATAGAAACCGGAAAGCTGGTACTGTGGATTCTCGATCATACTGTTAAGCATATAGAAAGTGGCGGCGGAATCAATGACAATCAAGATCACACTCGATAGTGAGTACGTTAATAATCTCGATATTTCACCTGCCATCAAGGTGATTTCGCAACTTTTAGAAGAGGATGCAGTTGCATCTCATGAACAGCAGTTAAGCTTTGATATTAACTATTCTTTAGAACCAGGAGACCCCCGCGAATTATCAGAAATTCCTGAGTTGCGGTTGTGGTTTGTCCGTTTAGATGCGAAGTATCCTTGGTTGCCATTTTTACTAGATTGGAAATCGGGCGAATTGGCTCGTTACAGTGCCATGCTTGTACCACACCAGTTTAGTGCCAAAGAAGGTATTCAATATAACCCTGAAGCTTTAGAAATATTTCTCATGCACAAGATATTTATTTTAGGTGATTGGCTCCAGGAACAAGGTATCTCCAGCCCATCGCGGTTAAAGTCTATGGCGCAAATGCTCGGTTATGAATTAGATGATGCTTTGTTTGAGATATTTGCTTAATAACCTCACCGCGAATCTCTCTTCTTGCTCAGGCTATCGTGTACATACAAGTCGGGAAATTGCTTTTTTCTGCCATAAGACCCCACCCCTAGCCCCTCCCCGCAAGCGATGAGGGGAACTGGATTTCCAGTTAAATCCTGTTTTTAGGGCGAGAAACCCTTTATGGATCAGGATGTGTGTACACCGTAGCCTGAGCAAGGAAAGAGAAGACTTTGCCATGTATATACACAATTAAGTTTCTGGGTTGTGATTATCTAAAGTACCGTTACGGGCAAAAATTTCCATAGCTTCACTTCTGGTCATATTATGTTTAGCTGCCAATTCTGCTAGCTTTTCCCAAGCTGTATCTGTCAGTCGCATAGACCTGAGATGTTTTGGTTCACGACCATAATCCATTTTAAATTTACCCGACGCAGTACGCTTGCGCCTGGGGGATTTCTGAACAGTTCCTGAGTACTGATTTGGGGTTTTGGGAGTCTGATTACTTGTGAGTAAGTTAACTAGCTGATTAATTAAGCGATCGCCCTCCATCGGTAATAACTGCTGACTATGTAGCATATTCTGAATAATGTTGAAATGAACTAATGTCCCCATAAAAATCCGCGCCGCTACTTCTGGGTCAGGTAATTGCAGTTCTGGATGGGCGGTAAAATATTGGTTGAGAAGTTCCAACGCAGGTTTGTGGATGTTACGCACAAACTCTTGCGCCAGCAATGGGAAACGTCCAGATTCACCGATAATCACTCTGACTAAATTCAAAACTTCCTGTTCATCACTCATCCGCCCCAAAATGTTGGTTGCTAAACGGTGCAAAACAATTTGAGGTTCTCCTTCTAGAAATTCTGGATCTTGGGGAATAAATACTGCACGATAATTTTCCTGGGCTAGTCGCTCAATCAGAGCAATAAATAATCTTTCTTTATCTTGAAAGTAGCTGTAGACAGTTGTTTTGGATACTCCTGCTGCTGCTGTGACTTTATCCATTGTGGTGGCTGCATAGCCATTAGCTAAAAATTCTTGCATAGCACCAGCGAAAATCGCATCAACTTTCTCTGGTGAGAGTAAACGCTCTATTTGATGATTTTCTGTCGGTTTTTTTTTCATAGCTGGGGAGTGGGGAATAGGGAATAGGGAGCAGGGAGCAGGGGAGCAGGGAGCAGGGGAGCAGGGAGTGGGGAGCAGGGAATCAAGATATACGGGGTTTTGTATGGCTACGCCACGCAAGCTATCAAAATTTAAATAGGAGTCCTATAGCTGGGGAGTAGGGAAAGGTTTGATGATTTGTTTTTTCTTACCCTCCTGGGTGGTTGCTATATATTTAGGTTTCTGGACTCTTGACATTACTAGAATGTACAGTTTAGTTTAGTGGATAGCAAATAAACTAAATAGTTTACTCATACATAAAAGAGGGGGCTTATGCTACCTGATAGCACTGCTAAAGGTTCGGCATTCGTTAAGCCTAGCTCTCGCCAACTGATTATATTGACAGTAGCGACAAGTTTGGCGATCGCTGGGACAACAGGTTATAAATTTTGGCAATCACAAGTATTAGAAACGACTCCCACCGCCGAGGTGAGTACACCTGAAATTAAAACGGTGACTGCCCTGGGGAGATTAGAACCCAAAGGCACAGTGATTAAACTTTCCGCACCGGCATCGAGTCAAGGTAGTCGGGTAGAGAAACTGTTGGTCAAGGAAGGAGATCAGGTAAAAACGGGACAGGCGATCGCCATTTTAGATAACCGCGATCGCTTAGAAGCCGCATTACAAGAAGCCGAAGCCAGCGTCAAAGTAGCACAGATAAACTTGGACAAAATCCAGGAAGGAGCAAAAGTCGGTGAAATAGAAGCACAAAAAGCCGAGATGGGGCGTATTCAAGCCCAGACTCTAGGAGACGAAAGGCAGCAAAGAGAAACAGTCACCCGATTAGAAGTACAGTGGCAAGGGGAGAAAACAGCACAAGAAGCCACAATTAAGAGACTGACAGCCGAATTGAAAAATGCCCAAGTAGAATTTCAACGCTATCAGCAATTGTACTCGGAAGGTGCAATTTCCCAGTCTCTATTTGACTCCAAACGCTTAAGTGTAGATATCATCACCCAACAGTTGAGCGAAGCCAAAGCCATTCTCAAACGCATTGATGGCACTGGTCGCCAGCAAATTACCGAAGCTCGAACAGTCCTAGCTCGTATTCAATCCACGGGCAGCCAGCAAGCCAATGTTGCATCTGCTACCTTAGACCGGATCACCGAAGTTCGTCCAGTAGATGTCGCCGGAGCCAAAGCAGAAGTTAACCGGGCGATCGCCGCCGCGAAACAGGCAAAAGCTAACTTAGATCAGGCTTACGTCAAATCGCCCCAAGATGGTGTGATCTTAGACATTAATACCCGCTCAGGTGAAATGGTATCAAATGACGGCATTATCGACATTGGGCAAACCAACCAGATGTATGCAGTTATCGAAATTTATCAAAGCGACGTAAGCAAAGTAGAACCTCAACAACGGGTGCGAATCTCCAGTAATTCTCTCCCAGGTGAATTAGTAGGAACCGTAGATTGGGTAGGCTGGAAAGTAGAACGGCAGAATATTATCAACAGTGACCCCACGGAAAATATCGACTCCAGAGTAGTAGAAGCCCATGTCAAACTAGATCAAGCATCCAGCCAAAAAGCCGCCAAATTTACCAATTTACAAGTAAAGGCGGTGATTGAACTGTGAAAAACTTAATCAAAGAACTACAACGGCGAACACCCCTGGGATGGCTACAACTCAGCCATAATACAAGTCGTCTATTTGTCGCTTTAGCAGGTATTGCCTTTGCCGATGTTCTCATCTTTATGCAGCTAGGATTTCAGAATGCGCTCTACGACAGTAACACCACCATAAATCGGGCTGTGCTGGCAGACATCATTTTAATCAGTCCTCAAAGCCGCAATATGCAAAATATGTCCACCTTTTCACGGCGGCGATTATTTCAGGCTGCTGATGTTCCAGGTGTAGAATCAGCGACAGCCATGTATATCGGGTTAGTGACTTGGAAGAATCCCCAAACACGGCGGAAAACCTCAGTCCAAGCCATTGGTATTAGTCCTGAGCAGCCTACTTTAGACTTACCAGAAGTAAATGCTCAATTAGACAAGATTAAACTCCCAGATTTCTTTCTTTTTGATCGGGGAGCCAGGGGGGAATACGAAGAAGTATTTAGCCAAATTGACGCAGGTAAAACTGTATCCACAGAAATAGAGAAACGTACCATTAACATCAATGGCACATTTAAATTAGGCGCATCCTTTGGTGCTGATGGCACATTGATTTCCAGCCAGGACAATTTTTTACGAGTATTTCCCAGAAGACAAGCCGGGAGTATCAGCCTGGGTTTGATTGATATTCAACCAGGCTATGATTCGCAGCAGGTAGCAGCAGCATTAAAATTGCATCTCCAAAATAATGAGGATGTCAAGGTGCTAACACGGGAAGAATATATCAAATTTGAGGAAAATTACTGGAAAAGTGAAAGTCCCATTGGGTTTATCTTCAGTTTGGGCGTATCAATGGGATTTATCGTCGGTGTGATTATTGTCTATCAAGTTCTTTCTACTGATGTGAATTCCCACTTGAAAGAGTATGCCACCTTTAAAGCAATGGGTTATCCTAATTCATACCTGTTAGGGGTAATTTTTGAAGAAGCCATTATTTTAGCTTTATTGGGTTTCATTCCCGGATTTGTTGTGCCTTTGGGACTTTATCGCTTGGCTCGTAATGCGACAAATTTACCAGTATACATGACTTTATTTCGGGCATTATTTGTATTATTGCTGACAATTATTATGTGTACTATTTCTGGAATTATAGCCACGAAGAGATTACAATCTGCTGACCCTGCGGATATGTTTTAGGAGTGTGGGGAGTGTGGGGAGTGTGGGGAGTGTGGGGAGTGTGGGGAGTGTGGGGAGTGTGGGGAGTGTGGGAGGTGTGGGAAGTGTGGGGAGTGTGGGGAGTGTGGGGAGTGTGGGGAGTGTGGGGAGTGTGGGGAGTGTGGGGAGAAGACGGTAATTTCCTAATGACCAATGACAAATGACAAATCCTATGGTTATCTCTATTCAAAATCTTGATCATTACTTTGGTAGTGGTCAACTGAGTAAACAGGTTTTATTTAATATCAACCTCACAATTAATGCCGGTGAGATTGTGATTATGACTGGCCCTTCTGGTTCTGGTAAAACTACACTGCTAACTTTAGTGGGAGGGTTGCGTTCTCCCCAGTCTGGTAGTGTGCGGGTGTTAGACAGAGAACTGTGTGGCGCTAGCCCCAAATATCTAACACAGGCGCGGCGAAGCAACGGTTATATCTTTCAGGCGCATAACTTACATGGGAGTTTAACTGCGCTGCAAAATGTGCGGATGGGTTTGGAAGTGCAACCGAATATTTCACCCCAGGAAATGATCCAACGATCGCAGGAAATGTTAGAGTCGGTGGGTTTGGGAGAGCGACTCCATTACTATCCCGATAATTTATCTGGTGGACAAAAACAACGGGTGGCGATCGCACGCGCGTTAGTAAGTCAGCCCAAAATCGTCTTAGCCGATGAACCCACAGCCGCACTGGATAAACAATCGGGGCGCGATGTTGTGGAAATTATGCAGAAATTAGCCAAGGAGCAAGGCTGTACAATTTTACTTGTCACCCACGACAACCGTATTTTAGATATCGCTGACCGAATTATCTATATGGAAGATGGCCATCTCGTGAGAGATGGTGTAAGTTCTGTTAGTAGTGCTTAATACTGAGTGGAAAAAAAGAATTGGCAAATTTATAACTTTTTTTCAGCACTCAGCACCAGTTTAGCCGCCCCAAATTTTCTCCAAAACCATTTGGGGTGAAATATCTGCGATTTGATCTGTAGGTGATTTAATCGCCAAGAATTTATCGCTTTTGGGCAACAACCTCCCAGGATCTCTAGAGCCAAACAGAGCAATAGTATAAGTTTGTACTGCTACACTTAACTGGAGTAATGCATCATCCGTGGATAACATCAAACTAGCTCCACCAATCATGGCGGCTAACTTGCCAATGTTATCAGGAGACGTGACCTTGATACCTGGAACCCTTTGGAAGAGCGATCGCCCTACTTGCTGATTTTCAGATTGTTGAATCAGTACCACAGGTAAATCTGGCTGCTTTTGTTGACATTCCTGAATAATTTCTTGCCAATTATTCACGGGGTAGACTTGATCCACAGCTGTTGGCGATATCTGACTAGAACCAGCATTAATCAAGATATAGCCTGTTTCGTTGACACCCAAGCGTTTTTGTTCATTCTGTGACCACTCAATGTCTGATTTCAGTATATTCACTGCCAACTCTGGGCAAGGAGTGTTAATCCCGAAGGGTTGCAGTAACTTGTGGTATTCCGCCGCTAAATACTGCTTTGATGGGTACGGCACAGAATTAGTCAGAAAACCTGATCCTTGGCCGTTGTAACCAACGCGGGTGGGGATTCCTGTTAACCACAGAACCAGACCCATTAACCAGCTTTCTCTTACAGTAATTACAGCATCGTACTCACGATCTCGAATTGTGCCGACAAAGTTACTCCAATCGGCTAGACTGTTGCGGTCTTGATAATCAAAGGTCAGTAGATCATTCACTGACTGGCTCACCCGGTAAGCAGCCTTGGACCGGGGTTCGACTACGACATCTAACTGAGCTTCAGGGTAAGAACGCTTCAGATCATCTAGAGTCGGGAAAAAAAGAATTTGGTCGCCAATTCCACCAGGGACAAGGGCTACTACTCGCATAATATTTGTTGACGCGTACTTGCTCCTTATTTTAGGTGAATAATGACTATATTCACACTCTCTATGCCTAAAGGCTGGGTATTCCAGGCACTGGCGAAAGTTCTACTCAGCTTTGGTTATACTTTTAGCAAGCTTATGGTTTCTCACCCAGCCGCTAACATTTAAATTTACCTTTATGCACCATGCGTCGATTCGGACTGCGAATATTCATCAGGCGATCGCCTTTTATGAACAATTAGGCTTTACAGTTAGCGAACGCTTCACCACAGGCTACACGCTGGCTTGCTGGATGACAGGCTTACAGGGCAGAATCGAATTAATCCAAATTCCTGAACCCAAACCCGCACCGGATGCTTTTGGCGATGAACATTACGTTGGCTATTATCATCTCTCCTTTGATTTAACTGAAATTACATCAGATTTACCTAGCTGGTTGACAAATTTACAATTACGTGTAGATGCGGCGGCAAATTTACCACCCCTGAAAATACTATTAGCACCAACCCAGCAGCAAATAGGCGATCGCATTTGGGAAGTCGCTTTTATTGCTGATACCGATGGCTTACCCCTAGAATTTATACGCTGTTTGGCTACACTGGATTAGTTATCCCCACTTGATAAACATCGCCATGACTTGGTTATTTAAAAAAGTTACAAAAAATTTATACCTGAATTTATCTGCTGTATTTTCAGCCATCCGGCAGTTAACTTTAATAGTTTTATTACTTTGCCTGGGTTTCGTGAATCATGATCAGGCGATCGCCGCCAACTTTACCGAAAATCCCCTCAAGCAACCAGCCACAGAAATTACAATCAGCTTAGGTAATTCTGCTAACGAACTCAAATTTGAACCCAATCATTTAGAATTTGAACCCGGTAAACGCTATTTACTACACCTCCACAACCCCAGCCAATTAAAGCATTATTTCACCGCCAAAGACTTCGCAGATGCTATCTGGACACAAAAAGTCCAAGCCGGCAAAGTAGAAGTCAAAGGTGCAATTCATGAACTAGAACTCAAACCCGGTGGTGAAGCCGAATGGGTCTTCTTACCCATAAAACCAGGAAGCTATAACTTACACTGTTCCATACCAGGACACACAGAAGCCGGCATGACCGGTGAAATCACCATCCACTAACCACAAAATAGCGCGTTAGCCACAGGTAAAAATAAGCTAACTTAAAGATAGATGTAGTTTTTCAATTAACAAAAATACTGCCCCCTTAGCAGTCCAGCGCCAGTAATTATTAATCACCCATGAACATTTTTAGTAACCTACTCCCTCAAAAAACTTCAGCCAAACCAGCAAAAAGAGAACGCCGAGGTATAGAAATAAAATCATCCCGTGAAATCGAAATCATGCGGGAATCGGGAAAAATAGTCGCCACCGTACTCAAAGAAATTTCTGGAATGGTACAGCCAGGAATGACCACAGCCGATTTAGACGCTTATGCAGAAAAACGCATCCGCGAAATGGATGCCACACCAAGCTTTAAGGGATATCACGGTTTCACCGGTTCCATTTGTTCCAGTATTAACAATGAAGTAGTACATGGTATCCCCAACGCGAAAAAAGTAATTCGCACTGGGGACGTATTAAAAGTAGATACAGGCGCTTATTATCAAGGTTTTCATGGTGATTCCTGCATCACAATCGCCGTAGGTGATGTTACCCCAGACGCAGCCAAACTGATTCGCGTCGCCGAAGAAGCACTTTTTAAAGGTATTGAACAAGTTAAAGCAGGTACTTATTTGCTAGACTTAGCGGGAGCCATAGAAGACCATGTAAACGCCAACGGTTTTAGTGTCGTTGAAGAATTTACCGGACATGGTGTTGGTCGAAATTTACACGAAGAACCCTCAGTATTCAACTTCCGCACCCGGCAAATGCCTAACGTCAAACTCCGTGCAGGAATGACCTTAGCCATAGAACCAATTTTGAATGCAGGTTCTAAACACACCAGAATCTTATCAGACAGATGGACAGCCGTAACCGTAGATAATTCACTATCCGCACAGTTTGAGCATACAGTCTTAGTAACAGAAACTGGTTACGAAATATTAACAGACCGCACAAAAGTATAACCATCAAACTAAAATCTCCCTCTTTAGGTTTCAATATTCAGAGGGAGGAATTCACATTATTCAGAGGGGTTTTATGACTCAAGCCATAACCAAGCCCAAAGTAGTAACCTATGCCGAATTTATAGAGTGGAAACCTGAAGGAATATTCTATGAATTACATGATGGGGTAATTTGTGAAATGCCACAACCACTAGGAGAACATGAAGAAATTACCGGATTTATAGCGCGAAAACTAACTATAGAATTTGATAGATTAAATCTTCCCTATACTATCCCTAAACAAGCATTAGTTAAACCACCTGAAAGCGAATCAGCTTATTTACCAGATGTTTTAATATTGAACCGTGCTAACTTAGGAAACGAACCATTATGGAAAAAACAATCAACTGTTACCCAAGGTGCATCAGTACCATTGGTCATTGAAGTAGTGAGTAGTAATTGGCGGGATGATTACTATAAAAAGTTAGCTGATTATGAAGAAATGGGTATACCTGAATATTGGTTAGTGGATTATCTCGCTTTGGGGGGAAGAAAATTTATTGGTAATCCGAAACAACCTACTATTTCTGTATATCAACTTATAGAAGGTGAATATCAAGTAACTCAGTTTCGGGGAAGTGACATCATTCAATCACCAGCATTCCCAGAGTTAAACTTAACCGCAAACCAAATTTTTCAACTGGGAAATAATTCCTAAACATAGCACAAGGATAACTAAAAGTTATTTTAAATTCTCTCACAGAACACAAGAATATAAATTCTTACATATTGTGGGGTGGGTATACTTTGATAAGTTTTACAGTGAGCTTCCCGAACTGCTCAGTACAAGTCTTACCCATCCTCAAAACGATTTAATCTTTAATTAATATAAGAACACCTGCATAATTACTTTGATAAATCGGAAGTAGTTCCTGAGCTTCTGGGTAAATAGATGTACTTTGAGGAATATTTTCTAATAAATAGATAGCTTCTTCCCATTTAGCTTTGGCTTGAAGTAAAGCTAAGGCTGACTGTTGGGAATTTTGGAGGAAAAAAGTAGCTTCTGTTGCCAATTTTTGAGCAGTTTGTAAGTCTTTTGTGGCTTGCTCTTCCGCCAAAACTTTTTCACTAATAGCAAGGCGGTTACGGCGATAGCGAAATAATCTCTCATTGGCTGGAGTATAAACAGATGCTCCTGGTGGAATGCTCATTAACAAGTCAATTGCTTGTAACCATTTGGTTTCTGCTTCTTCCCAGACTGTCACAGGATAGGGCGGATTTTCCACTAGTGCGGAAGCTTCTCGACCCAGTTGAAGCGCAGATTTAAAGCTAGCAACTGCTGTAGATTCCTGGCGTGAAGTCAACACAGGTGGCGAAACAGATGTGTTTCTCTGTTGACTAATTAATCCGGTGGAAATTAAGACTAATAAACTTGAAGCTACAATCAGAAGGGGGTAGAATATTTTCGATGATTTTAACTTTGATATTATCTTGCTTGGATAATTAATTACTGTTTTTCGCTGCCTTTTTTTTGATAAATGTCTCAGAGATTTTTCAGCCTTTTGTATTAAGCTGTTAAGCTGGGCATTTAAAATATAAACATTTTTTTGTAGTTCCTGAAATTCTTGGACAATATCTGTTAATTCCTGAAAATTACTATTACTAGATATAATTAACTCTTGATGATCATCTAACCATTCTAAGGTGAAGCTGGACTGACCATAAAAAGATGATAAACCTGTGAGAATTGTTAAAAATTTAGGACTAAGATTAATACTATTAGTAATAGTGATGAGTGTTTCTTTGACCTGCAAAGTCTCTCTTTGAGCATTCCTCAATTGTTGGATTTGCTGCGCTAAAATATCAGAGTTATTCAATGCTAAGTTAATTTCTAAGTTCTCGCTCAGATTTTGCACTTCAGCCGATAAGTTGCTATGGTGACTATGAGAATTTAGTTGACTGATTAATTGAGAATCGTTTAGAATATCTGCGGCTAGAAAACGCAGGAAATCTCCCCATTCTATCCAATCATCAATTTTTGATTGTAAGTCGTTAATAGAAATTTCTGTACTGGGGTTGCCGAATTTTGCTGTGATATATTTTCTGTGAGCATTTATCTCTGTTTCTCCTGGAAAAATATGATCTAGAAACAGAGTTTTGATTGTACCAATCGGGGGTAAATTATGAATTGAATAATTATTAATTATTGCTGATTTTAGTTCTTCAATAATTATTGTTTGCAGGTAACTTAGTTGTAACTGGATATTATTTATGAGGGTAACTTGTTGCGTGATTTGCTCGGAATTACCCAGATTCAACTGTAGACTCAGAACCATTTGCGGGAGTTGATTAAAAATTTCTTCTAAGTTAGTCATAAATATCCCTTGGGGACTTCTCGAAAGTTTATGTGGAACAATTAAAATCAACTATGCCGTCAGTTGATGCTGAGAGTCGGAGTCTCGCCCTGTGTATAAAGGTTCTGTGTTGTGATGGATTGAGAAATCTTAGGATATATATGATACATGATTACCGGAAAAAAGTTGAAAATAACAGTTTCCTGGTAATATTTCCACAAAATATAAAATAGCCCCTTAATTTAGCTTATGAATAAAAATGATTTAGCTTTTACCCCAGCTGTAGAACTGGCGCAGTTAATTCGGCGGGGGGAAGTGTCGCCTTTGGAGTTGGTGGAATTATATTTAGAGAGAATTGAGGAATTTAACCCCCAATTAGGAAGTTACTGGACGGTGACGGCTGAACAGGCGATCGCAGATGCTAAAGTAAAAACAGAAACCCTAGCAACTTCCGCAGAATTACCGCCATTGTTCGGTGTGCCAATTTCCATTAAAGATTTGAATGCAGTCGCAGGGATACCCTGTACTTACGGTAATCCGGCATTATTACAAAATATCCCTAACTATGATGATGGGGTCGTCACCCTGATTAAGCAAGCAGGTTTGATTATTCTCGGTAAAACCGCCACCTCTGAATTAGGTTCATTTCCTTACACCGAACCTACAGGATTTCCCCCAGCCAGAAACCCCTGGAATTTAGCATACACCCCCGGCGGTTCCAGTGGAGGCGCAGCAGCAGCACTAGCGGCGGGATTATGTGCTGTCTCCCAAGGTTCTGACGGTGGGGGTTCTGTGCGGGGTCCTGCGGCTTGCTGTGGTTTAGTGGGAATCAAACCATCCAGGGGTAGAGTCACTCATGCACCGGCGGGAAATAGCGTGGCGGGAATTGCGACAAATGGACCCATTGCGAGGACTGTGGCTGATGCAGCCGCCCTTTTAGATGTCATGTCTGGCTACGTTACTGGTGACCCTTACTGGCTACCTAATCCCGAACCCTCTTTTCTGGCTGCGACTACGGAAAAACTCGGTAATTTACGAGTTGCTTTTAGTACAAATATTCCTCCCCTGGGAGAGGCTGATGCTAATTGTCAACAAGGGGTTTTGAAAACGGTGAAATTGTTAGCGGAATTTGGTCACACAATTGAGGAGAAATGCCCGGATTTGACTGATTTAGTGGAACCATTTAAAGTTGTCTGGCAAGGTGGGGTAGCGGCTGCGAAAATCCCGATGGAGGCTTTACAGCCTGTGAATCAGTTGCTTTTATCGCGCAGCAGTTCTGTGGGTGAATATCTCCGGGCTGTTTCCCAAATGCAAATGGTAGCTAGGCGAATTGTGGCGTTTTTCGATACCGTAGATGTACTGGTATTGCCTGTTTATCTGCATTCGCCCATCCGTGTGGGAGAGTGGGCTAATTTGAGTCCGGAGGAAACATTCCAAAAAATTGTCACTTGGGTTGCACCTTGTCCTTTTGCTAATGCTACGGGTCAACCTGCGATCGCCCTACCGGTAGGTTTTGATAGTCATGGTCTACCCATAAGTGTACAACTAATTGGCAAACCTGCGGCTGAGGCGACTTTAATCTCTCTGGCGGCGCAATTGGAAGCAGCAAATCCTTGGATTCAACATCGTCCAGCGTTGGTTAAATCGGCTTAATTTCGGGGACTGGGGATTGGGTGATTTTTCAACACGCATTTTTTAACCAAAGGTGATAAAGCGACTAAATTGTTTCAATCCCCAATAGGGATTAGGTGGTTTTTCAACTTCAAAATGATGCTTTTGAGAGCCAAAATGTTGATTTCGTTGTTTCAATCCCTGATAGGGATTAGGTGGTTTTTCAACCCCTGCTGCTGCCAGTCATCGGTGTTGAGAGTTGACGTTTCAATCCCTGATAGGGATTAGGTAGTTTTTCAACCAGATAGACCTGCCTAGCCTCATCCAAAGAATTGTTTCAATCCCTGATAGGGATTAGGTAGTTTTTCAACCTCAGCGTAGTCAGCAAGTATTTTAGGATAGGCTGTTTCAATCCCTGATAGGGATTAGGTAGTTTTTCAACAGTCTGAGTTGTTGGTGGATGCAGGAAAACTCCTTGTTTCAATCCCTGATAGGGATTAGGTAGTTTTTCAACAAGGGAGATGCTGCAATATTGCTAATTCCTTTAATGTTTCAATCCCTGATAGGGATTAGGTAGTTTTTCAACATTTATCTGTACGGATTCTGCTATAATATTAGACAAGTTTCAATCCCTGATAGGGATTAGGTAGTTTTTCAACAACCTGTGCGACTTGCCCACACTTTGCCAGCCACGTTTCAATCCCTGATAGGGATTAGGTAGTTTTTCAACCGCTATCGCTACCTAAGCACCCGATTGGCAGATGGGTTTCAATCCCTGATAGGGATTAGGTAGTTTTTCAACAACTAAATTTCCTAAGCTGATGTAGGCATAGCGAGTTTCAATCCCTGATAGGGATTAGGTAGTTTTTCAACTTATACGGCTGGCTTTATCATTCCCTTCAATGTGTTTCAATCCCTGATAGGGATTAGGTAGTTTTTCAACTTGGGGTGAAGTTGACCATTCTTTCTACAGGTCGAGTTTCAATCCCTGATAGGGATTAGGTAGTTTTTCAACCTACGCAAGTACCAATTAAGTTAGCTAATTTATTCTGTTTCAATCCCTGATAGGGATTAGGTAGTTTTTCAACCCTCCTGGGTATCAGCAGGTGTATTTGGTGGCGGGTTTCAATCCCTGATAGGGATTAGGTAGTTTTTCAACGTGATCAGCCATCTGATCAGTTAAAAAATAAAATTGTTTCAATCCCTGATAGGGATTAGGTAGTTTTTCAACGTTTCTTGTCCTTTTACACCAGACATTATGTCTTGTTTCAATCCCTGATAGGGATTAGGTAGTTTTTCAACTTAGTGACTGGTTCTCGGTTTCCAGTCTACGCAGTGTTTCAATCCCTGATAGGGATTAGGTAGTTTTTCAACGAGGTTGAAATAATTTCAGAAACGGAAAAAACGGAGTTTCAATCCCTGATAGGGATTAGGTAGTTTTTCAACTCCCTTTTTTCAAAACATATACTAATTCACTAGGAGTTTCAATCCCTGATAGGGATTAGGTAGTTTTTCAACCCATCCTGAAAACCAACTGATAACCAAAATGAATGGTTTCAATCCCTGATAGGGATTAGGTAGTTTTTCAACTCTACTACTCAGCGAATCTGATCAGCATCCCTCAGGTTTCAATCCCTGATAGGGATTAGGTAGTTTTTCAACGGGGCATTCCCTCCATGTTCACACTGGGCAATATGTTTCAATCCCTGATAGGGATTAGGTAGTTTTTCAACAGAAGCGGTCATCTACATACGGCACTACCAACCTTGTTTCAATCCCTGATAGGGATTAGGTAGTTTTTCAACTGCCCAGCTTTAGAAGCCTTACTATATTTAGTTTTCAAGGTTCAATTTCGTCAACCTAAAACGATAATAGCATTTCAGCCATCGCGGTCGTCAAGGGGAAGAGTGAAATTTGGGCAAAAACCACGTAATAGCAAGGGTTACAGCGATTGCGTCAACCTACTTTGATTACATAACGCTCGAAACCCTTGTACAGCAAGGAATACAGGCGATATTTTGCCCACCTCTGATTTTACACCTACTGGTTGACGCAAAACAGCACCAGATCACAGCGTATAAGTGAAATCATTAACCAATATTCCCGGAACTAAACTCCCTCCTAATTGGCGACTTCCATAAGTTCCGACTTCCGGGATAAATTCCTGAAAATTGGTGAGTTCTATGAGGTTATCTCCCCAGAAGCGATAGAGACTTTCATCAAAACGTAAATTTTCGATGGGGGCGATGATTTCCCCGTTTTCTACCCAAAAGCAAGCATAACGAGTCATACCTGTAATTCTACCAGTGGGGCGATCGCTCCAATTCAAGTAATGCAAGTTAGATATATATAGTCCTGTATCTAAACTCTGCAAAATCTCCTCAACGCCTAAATTCCCCGGACTGATTTCTGGCGCACGTAAGGTTTCCGAACTATTCGCACCGTTGGCGATTTTGCCATATTCCTTGGCTGTGCGAGAATTAACTAGAGTATTGACTAAAACGCCTTGGGAAATTATCGGTAATTCTGGGGCGACCATTTCCCCCAATTGATTAAACCGTGGTACAAACCCCTGTTGAAAGTTTTCTTTTAAACTAAACTGGGGCGAAAGTTGTTTTTCTTGGCGGGATAACATGGCTAAAGCACTGTTTCCCTGTTGTAAATCGGCTTCACTGACAGCAGACCAAGAAAGCATCCCCAACAAATCAGCAACCGCAGCCGGTGCAAAGTAAGTTTTATACTTTCCTTTGGTTACTTGTTTGGCGGGACGGGAAAGTAATTGCAGTTGGGTTTTAGCTTGGTTAATTTGGGCGATATAAGCGGCTTCATCCCAATTACTACCAGCAAATATACCTTTAACGGCTTGTCCTTTGGTATCAAATAGAGAATAATCTAAGGTAAAGGTATCTGTGGCGAACCAGTGTTTTTGACCTTCAGAATCACCATAAGCTTTAACCACTACTCCGCCGGCATACATTCCCGTAAAATCTAGGTCACTAACTAGTTCTAATATTGTTGGTGTTACTGATTCTGCTGCTAATAATTTGCCTGTGTTGACTTCTCGACTGCTATTATTCCCGGATGGTAAAACTAAGTAGGGGTCAACTGGTAATTGTGTCAATTCTTCCCGCAGTTCCAGTAATGCTGTGTATGCTGTTTGCCAATCTATATCCCAGTTTCCGGTAAAGGGAAAGGTACGAAAACTGCTGCGCTGATTTTCCATTAAGGTGAGTGTGATGGAACCATCTGTAACTAAACCTGTTTGGCGCACTTGAGCATGGTTAAATCGGGTAAATTGGCTGTGTTCGCTGGTGAGTATGAGGGTGAATTGTTCTGTGGCGGTTTTTTTAATTAGTAGGGTTTCTATAAGTTGATTGAAGTTGGTTTCTAAGGTCGGTTTCATGGTGAGGAGTTGGGAATAACGAACCGCAGAGGCGCAGAGAACACAGAGAAATGAGTTAGAGGTTGGGTCGAGGAATGAAATTCAACCTACTGATAACTGATACTTCGACTTACTTCGACTGCGCTCAGTACAAGCCGCTCAGTACAAGTAACTGATAACTGATTTATCCTCCTCCGAATACTTCGACGTTGCTAAATACACAAACTGGTGAGGCGTGTCCTACCCAAATGGCTTGGTTGGGTTCGCCTTTTCCACACATTGCTGTTCCGTACATTTGCCAGTTGTCGGCATTTCCGATTTGGGTGAGGCTGTGCCAAAATTGGGGGGTGGTGGCTCGATAGTTGGGATTTCTCAGGGTTTTGGTAAGTTTGCCGTTTTCGATTAATTTGGCGTATTCACAACCAAATTGAAATTTATAACGCTGGTCGTCTATTGACCAAGAGCGATTTGATTCCATGTAAACGCCTCGTTCTATTCCGCCAATCATTTCTTCTAGGGTGGCGTTTCCTGGTTCGAGGTTTAAGTTAGCCATGCGGTCGATGGGGGGACGATTCCAGGAGCAAGCACGGGCGCAAGCTACTCCTGATATCCCGGCTCTGGCTTGGCTTTCTAGGCTGCCTAAACCTCTCTGTAAGACTCCCCCTTTAATGACATACTCCCGTGTCGCCACTGCCCCTGTATCGTCAAATCCGTAGCTGGCAAATTCACCGGGAACTGTGGGATCAAAGGTGATGTTCATCAGTGGTGAACCATATTCTAGGTGACCAAAGTCGCTGGTTTTAACGAAGCTACCGCCGGCGTAGTTGCGTTCATCGCCTAAGATGCGGTCGATTTCTAGGGGATGTCCGACGCTTTCGTGTATTTGCAGCATCATTTGGTCTGGTGCTAGGACTAAATCTGTGCGGGTGTCGGGACATTCATCGGCTGTGAGTAGTTCTAGGGCTTGTTCGCCAATTTGTTGCGATCGCTGCCATAATTGGTCTTGGTTTAATAGTTCCCATCCGCCTTGATAGCAGTGTGCTTGCCAACCATTGTTGTTACGTTGTTGAACTATTTTACCGTCTTGGGCGATCGCTCCATAATGAGTTCCTAATGAGAGGATTTTTTGATAAACTTCGGAGCCGTTGCTGCTGACAAACCATGTCTCTCTTTCTGTGGTGCTGGCGCTGGCTGTGGTTTGTACTATTTTGTCGTTAACTTTCAGGCTTTCACACACACGCACCAATAAATGGTTAATTTCACCTGGATTCAGTGTCTCAAATGCTTCTACAAAGGGTGAGTGATATTCGCCTACGACTTTGGGGCGTTGACTTTCACTGAAGGGATATATCCACCATTTGCTAGCTGCTAGAGCTTGTTTATAAGCGGTTTGGGCTGCTGCTTGCAGTGATGGTAATTCGAGGGAAT
Source organism: Nodularia harveyana UHCC-0300 (assembly GCF_034931085.1). Lineage (NCBI taxonomy): Bacteria > Bacillati > Cyanobacteriota > Cyanophyceae > Nostocales > Nodulariaceae > Nodularia > Nodularia harveyana. Next base: position 23,718 of record NZ_JAYGHG010000017.1, read on the forward strand.
TGGTGGCTGCATAGCCGAGACAACCATTGACTAATACTTCTAGCATCGCCCCCATTGTGGAGGTTTTGCCATTGCTTTGGGGTAAACCATCCCGGACGTAACGAGTGGAGGAATTTTCCTTAACGGCTCTAATTCCAATCCAATCGGCTGGTATATTCAAGGTTGCGATCGCGTGTGTAAGTTTAGACAACATATTTATATAAAAATTATTATCTATATATATCTGGGAAGTGTGGGGAGCAAAGAATTTTGGATTTTGGAGAAAGCGATTTTAGATTGCAGTCTAATCCAAAATCTAAAATCTAAAATCTAAAATTAATTATGACCAGAATCTGATGTTGGTTGATTATCCGAGGTTGGAGCTAATTTGTAAATAGCGGATTTTTCCTCATTTAACAATTTTGGCTGTAAATAGAGATTTTCCACCAATACGCCCACACCAGCAACCCAAGGAGGGACAATTACAGCGCCAATAATTCCTAAAACCTGTGTTCCTCCTAGTACGGCTAAAAGTTGGTATAAAGGATGCACGCGGACGGAAGAACCTACTAGCAAGGGGTCAAGTACATAGGTTTCTAGATTTTGAATAATTACAAATAAGAGTAATACCCAAAAAAAGGTTAACCCACTTTGGGGAATCGCCACAATTAAAGCCGGAATTGCGCCTAAGACTGGCCCCACAAAGGGAATTAAGTTGGTGAAGCCAGCAATTACACCGAGGGCTAAGGCAAATTCTGATAGTCCCAAAATCCGCAAACCAACGGTAATTACAACCCCTAAAATAGCGGAGACTAAAACCCGTCCTTGAATATATCCCCCCATGCGGCGAGAAATGGGGATAACTTGGTCGGCTAAACGTTCATCCCAGGGTTGGGGAAATAAACTGACCAGACCTTTGATTAAGTTTTTGCTCCCAGCTACCATATAGGCGGACATGACTAGGGCTAAAATCAGGTTGACTAAGCCGCCAATAAAGCCACGAGTAAAGCCGAAGGAACGGACTACTAACTGTTGACTGGAACGAAATAACCAATTAGTGAGAGATTGGAGGTCAAAAAATTCTTCTACTGACTCGATTTGAGTGATTCCCAGTCGTAAGGCAAAATTTTCTGTTGCAATTACTAAGTTATCTAAATAAATGGGCAATTTACTGGCTAATCGCTGAGTTTGCTCAGAAACAGATGGTCCAATGATTAACCCTGCACCAATTAAACCCGATATGAGGCTGATATATACAATAATTACGCCTAACCACCGAGGAATCCGCAATTTTACGGCGGCGTTAACTAATGGTGCGATCGCAGCTGCTAAGACTACCGCTATCATTAAAGTTAACAGTAAGTTCCGTAATTGCCACAGTAAGACGACCACACAGCAAACGGCGACAATTAGCAGGAGTTCGGATAAGGAAATGGATTTACGCTCGTTGTTTGTCATTAGTCATTAGTCATTAGTCATTGGTCATTAGTCATTGGGAAGTTACCGTCTTCTCCCCCCTGCTCCCTGCTCCCTGCCCCCCTGCCTCTTCTCCCCCCCCACACTCTTCTAACGATGCCAGCGAGTACCATCACGGCTATCAATTAATGTAATACCTTCTGCCTGTAGTTGATCACGGATGCGATCGCTTTCGGCAAAATCTTTAGCTTTTCGGGCGGCTTGTCTTTGTTGAATTAGGTGATCAATTTCACCATCACTTAAACCTTCAGTGCTGGAAATTTCCGCTTCTGGCTGGGCGACTAAACCAAAGACTTCTGCTAGCATTACCAAGGTTTGCCACTGTTTTTGTAACTCCTCTGGAGATGTTTCGGTTTTGCCTTCATGTACAATAATGTTGGCTTGGCGGCGCAGTTCTTTGGCTAATTCAAATAACACTGCTAACCCACCGGGAAAATTAAAGTCATCATTTACCGCTTCTTGGAAACGCTGAATGTGGATTTCCGAAGTTAAATTTTCCCCACTCCCTACTCCCCCGTATTCATAGCCAAACAGTAAACCTTCTTTGAGGGTATGCCAGCCGTTGGTTGCGGCGGCGATCGCATCGGCAGTAAAATCTATAGGCTTACGATATTGCGCCATCAGCACAAATAACCGCACCGCCATTGGCTCAACGCCCCGATTTAGCAAGTCCCGAATGGTGGTAAAGTTGCCCAAGGATTTAGACATTTTCTCACCATCGACTTTCACCATGCCGTTATGTAGCCAGTAAGTGGCTAGGGGTTTACCTGTGACGGCTTCTGATTGGGCGATTTCGTTTTCATGGTGGGGAAAAATTAAGTCAGCACCACCAGCATGAATATCTATTGTCTCACCCAGGCGATCGCGCACCATTGCCGAGCATTCAATATGCCATCCCGGACGACCTGGCCCCCAAGGTGATTCCCACGCAGGTTCCCCTGGTTTGGCGGCTTTCCACAGGGCAAAATCAAAGGGGTCTTTCTTTTTCTGATATTCTGGATCTGCTACCTGGACGCGATCGCTCGCTCCGGCCTGCATATCTTCTAATTTTCGCCCGGATAGCTTACCATATTCATTAAACCGGCGCACAGCATAGTAAACATCACCATCAGCCGGATAAGCAAAACCTTTATTTTCCAACTCATGAATTAATCGCTGAATCCCGTTCATGGTATGAGTTGCACGGGGATATTCGTCAGCTTCTTTAATTCCCAGCCTTCCCATATCCTCAAAATAGGCGTTGATATAACGTTCGGCGACTGCTTCCATTGAAGAATGCTCTTCGCGCGATCGCTTGAGAATTTTGTCATCAATATCGGTAAAATTTTGGATATAGCGCACCTCATAACCGATAAACTGGAGATAGCGACGGACTACATCCCAGACAATGCAAGCTCTAGCATGACCCAAATGGCAGTAATCATAAACCGTCACACCACAATAGTACATCTTCACTTTGCCTGGTTCCACGGTTGCAAAGTCTTCTTGCCGACGGGTGAGAGTATTGTAAATAGTTAGGGTCATACAGAATAATGATCAAATCTAAAAGGTAATAATAGGGTAAAACAGCCCAAATCACAGTCCGTTAAACCTATGCTAGTACGGCAAGGCAGAAATAAACCATCCTTCGCTCACAACTGAACCCCTGGCGGGATTAAAATTACATTCATCCTTTCTCAGTTTTTATTATTTAAACACAGGATTATGCAATCAGTAGTTACTTCTGAATCTCCCGGAATTGATGCACCCAAGCAAGGAATCCCAGTCACGATTATTACTGGCTTTCTGGGTAGTGGTAAAACCACTTTATTAAATCATATCCTCAGTAATCAAGAAGGTTTGAAAACTGCGGTTTTAGTAAATGAATTTGGGGAAATTGGCATTGACAATGAGTTAATTGTCTCCACTGAAGAGAACATGATAGCTCTCAGTAATGGTTGTATTTGCTGCACTATCAATAATGATTTAGTCGATGCAGTCTACCAAGTTTTAGAACGCCAAGAAAATATTGATTATTTAGTAGTAGAAACTACGGGATTAGCTGACCCTTTACCAGTGGCTTTAACCTTTTTAAGTACAGAATTAAGAGATTTAACCCGTCTGGATTCTATTATTACTGTAGTTGATGCGGCGAATTATAGCCTGGATTTATTTAATTCAGACGCGGCATATAGTCAAATTGCCTATGGTGATATAATTATCCTCAACAAAACAGACTTAGTTGATGAGGCGGCTTTGAAAGATTTGGAACGCAAGATCGATTCTATCAAACAAGATGCCAGAATTATCCGCAGTCAGCGATCGCAAGTTCCCTTACCTTTAATTCTCAGTGTGGGTTTGTTTGCATCTGACAAGTATTTTGAGGAAACTGATCAACATGATCACCATGATCACCATGATCATGACCATTCCCAATGTGAACACGAAGATCATGATCACCACCACCACGATCATTCCCACCATTTAGAAAACGATGGTTTTACCTCCATATCTTTTCAAAGTGAACAGCCTTTTTCTATCAGAAAGTTTCAATCTTTCTTAGATAACGAATTACCTACCAATATTTTCCGCGCTAAAGGGATTCTCTGGTTTGATGAAAGTCCCCAGCGTCATATTTTCCACCTTTGCGGTAAACGTTTCACTTTGGATGATGATCAATGGCGGGGTACACCGAAAACTCAGTTAGTGTTAATTGGTCAAAATTTAGATCGTGAAACTCTCATGTCTCAGTTAGAAAACTGTCTTTGTGTTCCTTCTAAAAGCTGAGATTGGAAATCAGTTAACAGTGAACAGTGAACAGTAAACAAAGACTGATAACTGATAACTGATAACTGATAACTGATAACTGATAACTGATAACTGTTACCTCGGTCTTCCCAGAGTGGTGACATATATCACCGCTTCATCGGCGGGAATCCCTAATATCTCATTTACTTGGTCGTCGAAAAAGCCACCAATACCACTGACACCTACACCCAACTTAGTTGCGGCTAGGTTCAACCTTTGTCCCAAATGTCCAGCATCGGTGTGTAAATAACGGTAAACGCGATCGCCATATTGTGCGATCGCGGATTTCAGATCAGCTGTATGAAACAGCACTGCTGCTGCATCTCTCCCTAAATCTTGCCCCAAGCAGAGAAAGTGTAACTCCCGGCGGAAGTTTTTGAAGCGAATTTGTCTTAATTCCTGAGCTTTAGGGGCGTAATAATAACAGCCCGACTCCAAACCTTTAACCCCACTGACAGCAATAAATGTTTCAATTAAATTCAGGTCAAAGTAGTCTGGAGAAATATCCAAACCTTGGTCTAAATAATTTTGCGCTTGATAAGTAAAATCAAGTAAACTTTTCAGTTCATCAAGGTTTAAATCATCACCACTATAAGCGCGGGTAGAACGTCGCTTATACATAGTAGTTTCCAAATCTGCCAGTTTTACTCCCCAGTCAATAGGTGTAGTCACTGTGGGAACTTTTAAACAGAACGGAAAATTGTATTTATCCTGCAAAATTTTATCTTGCTTCACCTTAGGTAAATTCAGCTTACCAGTGACACTGGCTGGAATTTGGGTGCGAAAATGAAAATACCTCAGCAGTTCACCATCAGGAATCGGCGGATAATCAGTTTCACTCCCAGAAGGTAAAGCTGTACATCCCAGTGGTAAATTTTGCTGGATATCTAATAAGTCTGCCAAAGCCAGAACCGCCAGCGCTCCCTCTTGTTCGGAATCAATATAAAGCAGGTCATTAACAGCCTCATCCACAAAACCGCCAATCAAGTGCGGGCGATAGTCATTCATCGCCCCAGCTAGCTCAATATTGCCCAACAGATGCCCCGTATCTAAAAATATGCGACGATAGGCTCTATCTTCATATCGCCATACTGAACGATAAAAAACCCCAGTCACAATAATTGCCAATTGGGTATTTTCCAAGGCTGGATGCCAAAAACAAGCTTCCTGCAAAGCTGACCAAACATCACTTTCCCAATAGTGCATCAGGGAATGAGTGCGACATTGATAGTTATATAGTCCCGGTGGTAATAAAGGCGTACCACGAGAAACGAGATAGACTTCCGCCGGATATAAACCCCCCGCGCTGGGTGCAGCTCGTAAATATACCGCACTTCCCATTGAAGGCATTCTCGCTGTTAGTCCATAACTGCGAAACAGTAACCGCGAAAGTCTTTGCCACCATTGAGCATCGGGGTTATCAGCAAATGTCTCTGATGTGTCTTGGATATAAGGTTTGAGATCAAAAGTTGTTCCAATTTTGTACTCTTTAAACGGGACTGGCTGTTTAGACCAATCTAAGCCCTGAGATTTAGAGGCCAGAGTCTCAGGATCGTATTTAGTCCGTTCGTGGTAGTGTTGAGCAATAGATTGGTGTATTTCTGGCATATTATTTTCAATACTCTTGGCTTTCTGATTTTGATCTTGGCATTCATTAGCCTCATTGTTTCGTGTTAATTAGTACAAACTTTAAAGTCATTGTCTGATCTCTGACAATTCTGGGAAGATCAAAAAAGATTCAATAGCAGATGCAGTCGGCATTAGTTAATTCTAGAATATCTGTTGCCAGTGGTGCATGGGTTCGCTGCCCAGGTTTCCGTTTCATATCAATTAGTGGTACAAAGACTAAAGCCCTAATTTCCCTCTCAATACTGCCTCAGCCTTGAAGCCTACCAACATAGCTGTACCATCTTTGACGAAAAGTGGACGTTTTAACAGCATGGCATCTTCAGCGAATGCGTCAATCCACTGTTCATCAGTCCAAGTTTTCTTTTCTTCACCTAAAGCCCGATAGGATTGACCAGAGGTATTACGCATAGGTGCAAAACCCAAGGACTTCACCCAGTTTTGAATCATCTCACGAGTGGGCGGCGTTTCTTTGGTATTAATAAATTCATAATCAATGCTGTTGTTTTGCAGCCACGTAAAAGCTTTTTTACAAGTGCCGCAATTGGGAATACCGTAAACTTGAAGAGACATAAAAAGTTAACCAAAAATTTCCATCACATATATAGGCATCAGATTTGATTTATGAAAAAAAATAACTATTGTAGGGTGAGTTAGAATGAAATCCGTAACGCACCAAAGCCTTAATAATGACGCATTACCCCCTACATATTTGTTTACTAATCAAATAGTAGTCCTATATAAATATTTAAAATCTAATTATAGCGCATATTTTTCGCGCGTAACTATTGCTAAGAATAAGACTAAAAAAGTCAAGATTCCCGCTAAATATAAAGGATAGCCATAGGTAATGGGATTCGATTGATGAATGAGTGTGCCGGCAATCACAGGACCAATACCATTAGAGATACTTAAATAAGATGCGTTCAAACCCATAGCAGTTCCTTGGTCTTCTGCTTTAGCATTCAGAGAAATTAATGTATTAATCATGGGTTGAACTAGAGAATTGAATAGAGAAAATAAGATAGCAACTACGACAAAATAAATGATATTCTCCCAAATTGGCATGAGAACAAAAGACAAACTACGAACAAATAAAGATAGGAATAATATATTGACTATATTAAATTTACGACTGAGAACTGAAACACCCCAAGTTTGCATAATTACACCCAAAACTCCAACGACCAGAAACATCAGCGTTAAAGACTGGCTATTTTGACCCAAAACATTAATAAAGTAGGGTTGCAACGCAAAGGTAAAGATGGTAAAAGTAGTACCAATAAAAAAGTTAATTACCAAAAGTACACCAACTTTCGGCATAGCCAAACCGCTAATTAAATTTCCTAACCCTAGATCAAATATATTTTCAGCTTTTTTAGATTTATTTTGCAGAGTTTCAGGTAAAAGAAAGATTGTCACTAAAAGTCCGACAAATGCAACTGCGCCGGAAACTAAAAAGGCCGTCCCCAAAGAAATTTGCTGTGCGAATAAACTCGTAACTGGACCTAATACAAAACCCAAACCAAATGCTGCGCCATAAAACCCAAATCCCCTAGCTCGGTTTTCAGCAGTAGTGACATCTGAAATAATTGCCTGAGCCACCGAAGCATTACCGCCAGTTATACCATCCAGAAATCGCGCGAAAAAGAGAACACCTGCTGTTGTGGCATTTCCAGCAATTAAGTTAGCAATTACAGTTCCAGCTAAACTGATAATCAATAAAGGTTTACGCCCAAAACGATCTGAAAGCTTACCAATAACAGGCGTTGCCAAAAATTGAGCTACAGAGTACATGGAAAATAATAAACTAGTCTCAAAATCACTCAAGCCAAATCGCTTGCCATAAATATAAATAATGGGAATTAAAATTGTCAAACTCAGGGAGTTAATAAACGCAATTAAGGCAGTAATCCAAAAATTTCGATTCATCAGCGATTTATAACCACCAGTTTTTACGATTTATCAACTATAGTAATAATACTCAGCGTCCGTTTTTTTGGCTACCCCAATGAAACTTCAACTGAAGAGATTTTCTCGAAAGCAAAAACAGCGTCTAATTCCACGGATTCACATTAAAATCCAAAATGGACTATTTGAGATTATGGGTATGGGTGCATGGTATTCTTACTGGCGTGATCCCTACCACCTGCTGCTGACAATCCCTTGGGCTGGCTTTGTCATCCTAATTTTTACTTTTTATCTAACTATTAATACCCTGTTTGCTCTGGCTTATTTGGCGGGGGGAGATTGTATTGCTAATGCTGAACCAGGCTCGTTTTCAGATGTTTTTTTCTTCAGCGTGCAAACCCTGGCATCCATCGGCTACGGTGCAATGTATCCTCAAACCACTTACGCCAATATCATAGTTACCATTGAAGCGATGGTGGGATTGATGGGAATTGCTGTGATGACCGGACTAGCATTTGCAAGGTTTTCTAAAGCTACTGCTCGTGTCATGTTTAGCCAATTTGTGGTGATTATACCTCATGAAGGAGTGCCGACTCTGATGTTTCGCACCGCTAACCAGCGCCGTAACATGATCCTAGAGGCACAAATGAAGGTTTATTTAATGCGTGATGAAGTGAGCGTGGAAGGTGGATTTATCCGTCGGATTTATGACCTCAAACTGCTGAGAAACCAAACGCCTAGCTTCTCATTAACCTGGTCTGTGATGCACGCAATTGATGAGTTTAGTCCTCTGTATGGAATGACTCCAGAATCATTAACTCGGACAAATGCTTTGCTGATCACTTCTGTCAGTGGTATTGATGAAACAGTTGCCCAGGTGGTTCATGCTCGTCATACTTATGGTGCTAATGAAATTTTCTGGAATCATCGCTTTGTAGATATCATGCACCATACAGCCGATGGACATCGCTACATTGACTATCAGCATTTTCATGATATCCAACCTTTAAATCAGGTATAGAGATTTTTAGATGATCTTGATGAGTTGTTAAAAATCCCTCAGCAGTTACTAGATTAGTAGTAATGCTAACCAAAATAAACAGTATGGAAACCAAACAACTAGGAAATACAGGTGTATACGTGAGTGCAATTGGCTTAGGTGGAATGCCTATGTCAATATACGATCGCCCGCCGGAATCCCAATCAATCGCTGTCATTCATCGGGCTTTGGATTTGGGGATCACATTTATTGATACTGCGGACTCTTATTGCAAGGATGAATCAGATAAACATCACAATGAGGGTCTGATTCACCAAGCACTGACAACTTACACAGGGGATATCAGCCAAGTATTTGTGGCTACCAAAGGCGGTTTAATCCGTCCTGATGGCAGTTGGGGACGTAACGGGAATCCAGAACATTTGCGCCAAACAATTCGGGAAAGCTTTGAGATTTTAGGCGGCGACAAACCCATTGATCTTTGGCAATTTCATGCTCCAGATCCCAATTACAGCATAGAAGCATCCCTTACCCCAGCGAAAGAAGCTGTAGAAGCGGGTTTAATTCGATTTGTGGGAGTTTCTAACTTTTCTGTCGCCGAAATTAAACAAGCGCGGGATGTAGTGGATGTTATTTCAGTGCAGAATCAATACAGTCCTTGGCATAGACAGCCAGAAACTGACGGTGTTTTGGAATATTGCGAACAGGAAAACATCACCTTTTTACCTTGGAGTCCCTTTGGGGGAATGCGTCGCCACGGTAACTTGCCGAATATTCAGGCGATCGCCCAAATTGCCCAAGCAAAAGGCGTATCATTATATTGCATCGTCTTAGCATGGTTGCGTTCCAAATCCCCCTGTATTTTACCCATTCCTGGTGCTAGCAAAATCTCCAGCATTGAAGACACAGTAACTGCTGTAAATGTGAAACTCTCAGACGCAGAAGTGCAAAAAATCAATCAAGCCACGTCTTGAGCAGTTATCAGTTAGCAGTTATACCATTTCTGTGTAAAGCTGCGCTGAATTTCTTTCCTTCCTTCCTTCTTTCTTCGTGTACTTCGTGGTTCGTTCCTCCTATAATTCAGCGCATCCTCATAAAGAATTGGTATTAGCAGTCAAGAGACGTTTAAATCCCCCACCTTATACCTTGATAACTGTTCACTGTTCACTGATTTAAGGTACAATCGAAAGCTGCTAATTAATGAGAATGCTGCTGACAGGAGATGCACTATGGCCCGGATGTATTATGACGAAGATGCCAACTTAGACCTTTTGGCCGGAAAAACAATTGCCATCATTGGCTATGGTTCCCAAGGTCATGCCCACGCCCTTAACCTTAAAGATAGTGGCTTGAATGTCATTGTCGGACTATATCCGGGTAGTAAGTCAGCAGCCAAAGCCGAAGCAGCTGGTTTAACAGTGAAACCTGTAGCCGATGCTGCCAAAGCTGCTGATTTCATCATGATTTTATTACCTGATGAAGTCCAAAAGACAGTTTACAAAAACGAAATTGAACCCAACTTAGAAGCTGGTAACCTTATCGCCTTCGCCCACGGCTTTAACATTCACTTTGGCCAAGTTGTACCACCTGCTGACGTTGATGTGGTAATGGTTGCACCTAAAGGACCCGGACATTTAGTCCGCCGCACCTATGAACAAGGACAAGGTGTTCCCGCACTATTTGCAGTTTATCAAAATGCTACTGGTCAGGCACGCGATCGCGCTATGGCTTACGCTAGAGGAATTGGTGGTACACGCGCCGGTATTCTCGAAACCACATTCCGCGAAGAAACCGAAACCGATTTATTTGGTGAACAAGCAGTATTATGTGGTGGTTTAAGCGCCCTCATTAAAGCAGGTTTTGAAACCTTAGTCGAAGCAGGTTATCAACCAGAACTGGCTTACTTTGAATGTCTTCACGAAGTTAAACTAATTGTTGACTTAGTTGTAGAAGGCGGACTAGCCGAAATGCGTGACAGCATCTCTAACACAGCTGAATATGGCGACTATACCCGTGGACCCCGCGTAGTCAACGCCAACACCAAAGCTGAAATGAAGAAAATTCTCAGCGAAATTCAATCTGGGCAATTTGCGCGGGAATTTGTCTTAGAAAATCAAGCCGGTAAACCAGGATTCACAGCCATGCGCCGTCAAGAAGCCGAACATCCCATTGAAGAAGTCGGTAAAGACCTCCGCGCCATGTTTAGCTGGTTAAAGAAAGTTTAATTTAAAGTTTGTAGTGAGGGCTTCAGCCCTCCTATTCAGGGAAATTCTCCAGAAAATAATTGATTTTAAACACAACATTGCGGACACTATCTTCATCTGTATATTCTGGATTTAGAGAAATTTATTTATAGGATTTCAACACAATCACAACCCGATAAAGTTGACGATATTTAAATCGCTTATCTTGAATATCGACGCGCAGAATATTTTCTAGTGGTTCCTCAACAATTTTCCGACCACGCAAACCTTTACCCTCGATAGATAACTGATTCAAACTTTTATAGAAACTGCAATTACTCACAGGCTTAGTTACTAAATTAGATTAAACAAATAAAATCGGTCTATATTCTTTCTGACAGTACACCACTGGACTTTACAATTTGCTGTGCAATTATAGATTCTCTTCTCAATCCCAATCCTTTGGGAGAATTAACAATTTGTGTTCCTGAATCAGTAATTGATCCCTACGTAACAGTGATTTGTATTGATATTGAATCTTGAGTTATTCACATATCAAAGTACTATCAAACTTTTATCCCAATTTTCAGGTAACTCTTCTTTAGCATCAGTGAGGGAATTTTTGGCTTCACAAGCCCAGTCCCCTGGAAACCTACAACATTCCCGAACACAACTGCATCAATAGGATTGGGACGATGTTCTCAAGTTAGAACGAGTTTGATAGCTGGTTCATTATTTGAGTTCTCAAACCATCTTGCGATCACGAATATTTATCATTCGGCAACTAAGTTATTAAACTCAGAGTCTCATTCATTATCTAATTGGCTTTGCTATATGAATAATTTGTCTGAGTCAAAAATGGAGAGATTGCCACAAGTCGCATTGAATCCTTTAATAATGTCCAATTTACGTTCTCTGTTTTCCTCACAATGGGAGTTTGGGGAATAGCTGCATTAATAATTTATAAATCTTTTATAGGAAATAAGGAAATTACATCATAATGGCGAAATTTAACTACAAATCATCTCGTTATTTCTTCAAGACATTTTTTCTGATTTCCCTTACTGCTTTGGGAGCAATGGTAATGGTACCATTTGCCGTTAAATCTCAGGTACTAAAGAAAACCTTTTATTCTATCTCTCCTTTTTGCAAAGTATTATCGGAAAAATTTGGTCCCTACGGTGCTGCTCCCGATTTATCAGTAGCATTAGGTAAGGCGATCGCAGAAGGAGGTAATCTGAATCAAACCTGCGATATCTTGGGTGAAAAGTGGCTACCGCTCAACGTTTTACTATCCACAGACGAATCACTGGCTGAACGTTTAATCCAAACTGGGGTAAATGTAAATGCTAAGGATGGGAAAGGAGATACTCCCCTACATTATTTAGGAAAATCTGAGAAAAATGCGCGATTACTTCTGAGTAGAGGAGCAAAGGTCAATGTCCGCAACCGAAGAGGTAATACCCCACTCCATAATGTTTTTGGTGAAAAAACGGCTGCTGTAATCAAACTTTTGATAGATGGAGGTGCTAATGTTAATGCTAGAAATCAAGAGCAAATGACACCGCTACATCTGGTTCCCAATTCCGGAAAAGCAGAGATTACCGAGCTATTGATTCGCAGTGGTGCGGATATAAATGCCCGTAGCAATCAAGACTGGACACCACTGCACTACGCAGCATCTCATCTAGAAATCGCCAAGAAACTAATCGAAGCAGGGGCGGATCTCACTATCCAAAATCGTCAAGGGGCTGTAATTCACTCTCAGGATATTAACCCCACAGTACTACAACTCCTACTAGATCGGGGAGTTGATGTTAATCTCCGCAATGCTCAGGGGCAAACTCCGCTCCACGTAAATCGCTTCCAACCCACTTTAGTTAAACTGCTTTTGGAGCGAGGAGCAAAAGTTAACATACAAGATGCTGAAGGTAAAACCCCTTTATATGATGTTAATCTGAAAGTGGGTCAGTTACTGGTTGCGGCTAATGCAGATTTAAATGTTCAAGATAATTTAGGAAGAACACCTCTGCACCAAGCAGTATTGGAGGAACAAAGTTTTTTTGGACCGGAATTGGTAACACTATTTCTTAGTAAAAATGCTAAGTTTGACCTCAAAGATAAACAAGGTAAGACTGCTTTAGACTTGGCTCGACAACTTAATAAAACCCAAATCATTAATTTGTTAGAGCAACATATCGCAACTAAAGATTCTGCTGGTAGTGGAACAACCACAACCAAAGCAACAGCAAAACTCCAGCAGTTGCTCAATTCTAAAAACTGGAGTGCTGCCGATCAAGAAACCCGCCGTCTCTTATCACCTCAAAAAGACCTCTTTGAACCGAACGCTGCAACTATACCTCTAGATTTAATTCAAGAGATTGATCAAGCTTGGTTAGTAGCTAGTGATGGACGGTTTGGACTCAGTATCCAAGCAAAGATTTGGCAAGAGGTAATAGCATCTCATCCGAACAATTCCGAAACTGCCGCCAATACCTTTCGCGATCGCGTCGGTTGGAAACTTCAAGTTCCTCGAACCGAAAACGATTTTATCAGCAGTGACTGGCTGAATGAATCTGAACTCACTTACTCACTGAATCAAGCTCCTCTCGGACACTTACCCTGGGCTGGTGTTTCAGACGCAGCTGTACTATCTGTTGCAGTTCCTCCCCCAGGAGAACATTGTGGTAGCTGTACCGTCGATGCAATGTTCCTGCGAGATGGGCGATTCTATAAATATCTGCCTCAACTTTTTGCACAGGTTCAAATGGCATTAAATACTTCTGTGCCGAAAAAATAATCAGCAGCAAGAAAATATTGATCTAGAAGCCAAACTGGGCATTCTTGCTGCCTTGCTAAAGTTTGAGTGAATTTACAGCACTTAATCGTTTTGTCTCAAACTGGGAGAATCTAATAGCTCAAAACCTTTAAAAACGTTATTTTCCAGGTTTTTTGCTTAACATTTTAGTTTCTAGTAGAAAATACAGCTTTAAACCTTGACTAATTCAGAATTTCAGAATCAGGCATTGATAATGCTTCCTAAAAGTGACACAAGAGGATTAAGTGCCAACATTCTTAGAGGAGATTACAGCTGGTGGTAGGTTCCACGTTCAAGAAAGTTCCTGGGCGGGGTGTAATTGAACGCAACTGTCGGATAAAACCATTAAATCTGGCCTCACTGATGCCGAAGCCAGCTTCTGCACAAGCTGATAAACCCCCTTCTATGGGAATAGGAGAACCATTTCCAGGAGTATAAATAATAAATTTATTGACAGTGCCAGTGCCGACCGCAAACCCTGCCACTTGGCGAATTGTTCGCAAAGCGACATTATCTAGAGGACCACCAATACTACCAACACTGATATTAACGGCACGATTTTGAGCATAAGCTGGCGCACTAACTGACAATACTGTCCCAATTATCATCGCACAAGTAAACTTATTCATTTTCTTTTCCTCCAAAAAAAATTGAACTTCAGATGTAATATTTTCGATTGGCGAAGACTAGTGTCAACTTTACCAAAAAAGTGCGTCAGATGTTCGATTCGTTTTCAACTAACACTTATTCCCCAATATGATACTCCAACTTGTTGCCATTGGTAAAATTTGTGGCTGCACTTAGATGACCTTTTGACGAAGGTCGAACTGCTCATGGACCACCTGCGCGGACTAAGGAGAAACTAAGCATTTCAAACCACGTAGGTGGGTTTTGTCTGTGTAGCCGCGACTTTTAGTCGCCATAGATAGTAACAATTGATACTTTAGAAACCTACTTTAACCACCTTGGCGGTTGTTCTACCTGTAACAAATAAAAAGAGACTACTTATGGTTTATGCTTAAGTTGCCTTGGTAGTTGTTATACGAGTTTGATATGCTGAAAATACACAGGCTAGGCAGTGGATTAACTATATTACTCTTCGCAGGCTTCCTGGGAATACAAAATCCTGCACCGGCACACTCTCAGTCAGCCAGCCAACTTTTACCATTTTTCGATAATATCAATAACCCTGTACCTGTGGGTTTCCCCAGGGGTCAAAACGTAGATATTACCCCACCACCACCACGGCTAAATTCCTTTGACCAATCTGTTCTCAACATCTGCGGTTCCATAGGACAAAGAGTCACACCCAATCAATTCAAACAATTGTTGTCTAATTATCCAGATGTATTACAGCAACTTCAGACAGTCACCGGCGGCGAAATTCTGCCAGGACGCAGAAATAAAACTGCATTCATCGCAGATTTAACGGATATTTGGTTTAAAAATCGGGGGTTTGAACATATTTTTTGCGGTGAACTCAAAAGCGCTGATAAAATTGGCGGCTTGCATTTTTATGGTAGATATTTACAGTTACAAAATCAGGGAATTGGCGGACGCTTACCGAATAATTACAGGCGTGAGCAGGTTGTTCCTGGTGTAATTTATACAATGGGAGTTGTGATTAAACAAGGGAACCGCACATTTACAGATGTGATTAAGGGCTATAGCTATCTCAGTAATGCTCAAGAATTGCTAGTAAGTGCTACCCAAATATTTAAGTTGCAAGGAAATTCTGAGGGGGCGTGCATTTTTAATGTCCGAGACCAGGAAACTGGAACCACTTTTCCCAAAGTTTTTGTCCGGCGACAAAAGGCTATAGTTACTTTTTATCCTGATGCTACTCCCCAAGGTGGAACCTGTATCAGATAAAGATGTGACTCTTTATCTCTGCGAGTCTACATACCCTATTGTCAAAGTAGAGGCAAATGTGGCTTGTTTACTGACAAGTTCTTACAAATTCATAAATATAGCAACCGCCAATTAGGTGAGGACAGAAACAGATAATAGAACCCTTGCAATTAGGGATTTTACGCCCTTCGACTTACTTCGACTTACTTCGACTTACTTCGACTTACTTCGACTGCGCTCAGTACAAGCCGCTCAGTACAAGCCGCTCAGTACAAGCCGCTCAGTACAAGGCGCTGAGGGTGACCCTATTCCCGGACACTAAGCGTAGCCGAAGTGCTATTCCCTGCTATAAGTTAAATCATGAAATTGAGCGCCTAAGCACTCACTACAAACAAAGGGTAATTCGTAGCTGATTTTTCGCCTTGCAAATTACTTCTTCTTCGGAGGGTTGGAATTACGCTGTGGTGGGACATCTTGTCGTAATTGTTGCCGCCCATTAGTAATAATACGTAACATATCCTTCAGGTCTTGTTCTATACCATCTAGGACACTATCGGCGTATTCATCAGCGCCATTTTCAATATCTTGAGCTTGGGCGATCGCATTTTGTCGCAATTCCTCTAACTCTTGTTCACAGGTACGTCGTTTATGATCAATTTCCGCCAGAGTTGCTTGCATCATCCCCTCACATTCCTGCTGAACTTGTCGGCGTAACTGTTCGGCTTCCTGTTCTACCTGGCGGATGATATCACTCTGCCCTAGAATTTGCGCTCGCTTGGCTTGAGCCGCCTCAATTACCTGCTGTCCATACTCTTCAGCCTCTAATAGAATCTCCTGCTTTTGTTGCAGAATCAGGGCTGATTCCTGAAAAATGGTTGGTAACGAAATCCGAATAAAATCCAGATGTTCCAATAACCGATCTTCATCTACCAAAGTCCTTCCAGTCAAAGGAACGCGAAAACCATAGAGAATTAATGTCTCTAAACGATTGAGTTCTTCTAGAATATCTACGTTTCCGGTTCCGTTGGCATACTCTTCAGAGGGGGGAGCGGTTCCGTTGTGATTGGGTTGGCTATTGGAGAGGTGTGATTGTAGCATTTGTATATCTCTAGGGCAATTTGTTGGGGAACAAGATGATCAACAGATCCACCAAATCTGGCAATCTCTTTTACCACACTACTACTTAAAAAACTATACTCGTTGGATGTGGCAAGAAAAACTGTTTCTATTTGAGTGGAAATAGTTTTGTTGGTATGAGCCATTTGCAGCTCTACTTCAAAGTCAGAAATTGCCCGTAAACCCCGCAATAAAACCTGTGCTTGTTTGTTTTGGGCATAGTTGACTGTCAAACCGTCAAAACCGTCTACTTCTACATTAGACAGGTGTTGAGTAGTTAGACGAATCTGCTCTAATCTTTGCTGTACAGTAAACAGTGGTATCTTATTCGGATTCCGTAATACAGCCACAATTACCCGGTCAAACAACCGACTACCACGCTGAATAATGTCAAGGTGACCTAAAGTGATCGGGTCAAAGCTGCCAGGATAAATAGCAATCACAAAATATTCAATGCACCAAAGCTACTTCAGTAAGTATAAAGCATGAAGTATCAAGTTTAATTTTCCAATCCCCAGAGGCTGCAAAAACTGCTTTAATTGCTGTAACGCCTAACAAAGTAGTTAAATAGGTAGTTTTGCATGGTATTGGATCTTTCCACTTTGCTTTTAGCCTTTCAATTCACGTCTCCCGGCCCAATTATCGTGGAAATAGGGCCAATAAGTATTCGCTGGTATGGCTTGTTAATTGCTACATCTGTGTTAATTGGTGTCAGCCTTTCCCAGTATCTGGCAAAGCGCCGTAATGTTAACCCAGAATTGATCAGTGATTTATCAATTTGGCTGGTCATTGGGGCGATTCCGGCAGCGCGGTTGTATTATGTTTTATTTCAATGGTCAGAGTATTCCCAGCAACCAGAACGAATTATTGCGATTTGGCAAGGAGGTATTGCTATTCATGGTGCGATTATTGGTGGAACTTTAGCAGCATTAATCTTTGCCAAGGTTAATCAGATATCTTTTTGGCAATTGGCTGATTTAGTGGCTCCTTCGGTGATTTTAGGGCAAGCAATTGGACGTTGGGGCAATTTCTTTAACTCTGAGGCTTTTGGCCGTCCCACTGATTTACCTTGGAGGTTGTATATTCCCACGATAAACCGCCCTCCAGGTTTAGCTAATTTTGAATATTTCCATCCCACATTTTTGTATGAATCGCTGTGGAATTTAATTGTCTTCGCGTTGCTGATGACTTTATTTTTTCGCGGTTTATCTGGTCAGCCCCGTTTGCGCTTAGGGACGATATTTTTAGCTTATTTGGTTGCTTATAGCTGCGGACGTGTGTGGATTGAAGGTTTTCGCATTGATAGCTTAATGCTGGGGCCGCTCCGCATTGCCCAATTTGTGAGTTTAAGCGGTATTCTTGTAGGATTGGCTGGGTTAGGTTGGCTGTATTTAATGAAACGTCCTTTACCTGATGTAGTTGCGCCACCAAATAGGGATGAGGGAATGAGGGGATGAAGCCAAAAAAATGCCCCAGAGTATTCTCTAGGGCTTAACCAGGGTGCATCTACCATTCATATCTACGAGAAAAAAAGGCTTAATCCGGAAGATTCGGAAAAAAAGCCGAGAAAAATTTGTTTGAGATTTTACATTTATGGATTCGCTTGTTTACATTGTGGGTGCTGGCCCTGGAGATCCGGATTTATTAACAGTAAAAGCCCAGAAACTGCTCGCTAGTGCAGATGTTATTTTATTTGCTGATTCTTTGATTCCAGAGGAAATTTTGCATTTATGCCGAGAAGATGCGGAAATTATTCGGACGGCAAATCAGACTTTAGAGGAAATTATAGCGCTGATGTTGGCACGGGTGCGATCGCATAAATCTGTGGTGCGTCTCCATTCTGGTGATCCCAGTCTTTACAGCGCTGTCCATGAGCAAATGCAACTGTTAGCCGCAGCTGATATTCCTTTTGAGGTTATCCCTGGGATTAGTGCTTTTCAAGCCGCAGCCGCTAAACTGAAAATAGAATTAACTGTCCCCGGTTTGGTACAGACTATTATCCTCACCCGCATCAGTGGACGGACACAAGTTCCCCCCAAGGAAGAATTAGCTACCTTGGCGGCACATCAGGCTAGTCTTTGTCTCTATCTCAGTGCGCGTCACATAGAAAACGCCCAAGCTAAACTTTTAGAACATTATCCAGATGATACGCCCATAGCGATTTGCTTCCGCATTGGCTGGCCTGATGAAAAAATCTTGGTTGTGCCTCTGAGTCAAATGGCTAAGTCTACCCATGAAGAGGATTTAATTCGTACCACACTTTATGTTATTAGTCCAGCACTTACGGCAACTACAGGGCGATCGCGTTTATATCATCCAGAACACAGTCATATATTTCGATCATCTCATAATTAGGGACTAGGTTCGATAAACTGAATAAGTCAAGAAAACCGAAAATCTGCACTTAATACTATGCCTTTAATTAAAGTTCAAACTTCTGTATCTGCACCCGCAAAAGCTGATGTTGAGACTCTGCTAAAGAGCTTATCTAGCAAGTTAGCAAAACATTTGGGTAAACCTGAATCCTATGTGATGACAAGTTTAGAAGCCGATGTTTCTATGACTTTTGCTGGGACTACAGACCCGGTTTGCTATATTGAAATTAAGAGTATTGGCACAATGACACCAAACGAAACTACAGCGATGAGTCAAAATTTTTGCCAACAAATTAACCAATTTTTAGGCGTACCAGAAAATCGAATTTATATCGAATTTGCTGATGCTAAGGGGGCAATGTGGGGTTGGAATGGTGCAACTTTTGGTTAATTAATTTGACGCAGATTAGCAAGT
This sequence comes from Nodularia harveyana UHCC-0300, assembly GCF_034931085.1. NCBI lineage: Bacteria > Bacillati > Cyanobacteriota > Cyanophyceae > Nostocales > Nodulariaceae > Nodularia > Nodularia harveyana. Next base: position 43,255 of record NZ_JAYGHG010000017.1, read on the forward strand.
AGCGATCGCAGAAAAAGAGAGTTGGAGATTGAGTCAGGTGTTATCCGGGATTGCAACGAATTTCTAACATAAAACCGTCGGGATCATAAAAGTATACACCTCTACCTGTAGGGCGGGTAACTGGTCCGTGGGCGATCGCCACTTGATTTTCTGTGAGGACTTTCAAGGCTGTTTCAAACAATCGCGGATCAATGTCAAAGGCGAGATGATATGCTCTGGTAAATTTATTTTCTGCATTGGGATCTGGTGGTGATAACTCCGGTTCCCAAAATAAATCTAAAATTGTGCCATCGGGGGTAACAAAGTTGGCGACTTTCCCTGTAGCCACAAGTTCTGTTAAAGTGGCTGGTACTTGTTCCCCTGTGAGTTCATGCAAACCTAAAATATCACCGTAAAAGTATTTAGAGGCTTGCATATCTTTGACATTGAGAGCAATATGATGGACAGAACGGAGATTTCCGGCTACTAGTCTGGTTTTGGGGGTTGTGCTAGGTTCCATAGAAACTACTCCTATTTGTTTAGTTGAGATAAATCTTGGCGAGATATAGAATTAATGCGGAGTTGCTGAATTGAGATATGAATTAGTGTCACGCAAAGGCGCAAAGGCGCAAAGGAACTAAGAAAAATCAAGGTGATTTTGGCATTTCATACTTTGATTCAGCAACGCCATTAATGCCAACCTGTTTCTGCTTGTTCCAGGACGTAAGCTGCAACTTCTTGGATTTGTTCTGGAGTTAGGCGGTCTTTGTAGGCGGACATATTATTTTTACCATTGGTAACTATACCTGTAATGGCTTCTATGGTATTCATCCCATATCTTTCTAGAGCCGACTTTTTTAAGTTTTTACCTCTGCGGATAATGTTACCGCCATTGATATGACACCCCGCACATTGAGCGCTAAAAATTTCTGCGCCATGATTTGTCTCTGCGGCGATCGCCGGGGTCGTAAAATTATTTATGAATAGAAACATTGTCACTAATAACAATATTAGTCGTCTTTGCACTCAATTACTCCTGATTATGTTTTGCCACAATCATTTTACCGCAGCCCTAACCCCGTCTGGGAAGAGGAGAACTGGACTTATACCAAATTAAGATGAAGTTGCATAGAATAATTGAACGCAGATGGACGCAAATAAACGCAGATGAAGACGGTTTGCGGTTCGTTTCTGCTAAATGTGTAAAATCAATCGAGCTATTTGCAGGTAAATCAAGATTCCGGCTACATCCACCAGAGTAGCGCCTAAAGGAGCGGACATTAAGGCGGGGTCAAATCCCAGCAACTGGAAGAAAAATGGCAGCATTGCACCGCAGAAACTGGCTAAAACTGAAATAGTAAATAAGCTCACGCCAATTACTAATGCAATCATGGGATTATTTTGTAACAGCAGCGCTTCCCCTGTGACTAGTATTCCTAAAATTGCCCCTAGAATTATACCGGAAGCCATTTCTCGGTAAAGCACTTGCGGAATTAGCGTTTTTACGTGAGTTGTTTGGGAGAGTGCGCGGACGACGACTGTAGCTGTTTGGGTGCTGACGTTTCCGCCGTAAGCAATGAGTAGGGGAATAAAGCTAGCCAGTACAACTACTTGTTGCAGAATATGTTCTTGACTTTTAATTACAGCTGTAGTGCTACTACTAGCCAGCAGCAGAATAAATAGCCAACCTAAGCGGCGTTTGACAATTGCTAGGGGGTTATCATCGCCATCGTCATTGTTTTCTGGCTGGGTATCCTGTGCAGTTTGAGGGATATAGAGTAAGTTAAATAGTTGTTTACGCTCGTGAGGGGATAATTCGTGAGTAAAATTTAAATTGTTTTGGTTCTGAAAGTCTTCTATCAGTTGCTGTTGGAGATGAGTGTTGAGAGTTTGATAAACTGCGATCGCCTGATTTCTTGGTAGCTTATAAAAGGCTTCAGCTTGCCAACCACAAGGAAGTTCCGTAATTTCAGTGGCAATTTCAGTGGGTTGTCGCTGACTGAATATGTCTTTAGTCTCCTGGATGGTGATTTCTGGTTGCAATGATAACGGCGGAGGTTCTTCGCCAGTTGCAAACGCTTCACAGGAATCTATCAATGAGTCATACATAAGTATGGGATGATTACTCGTTTTATTTTTCACTCATCCCAATGATAACGATTATGAACAATACATTTGCTAGTAATTAAATATTTCTTACTATAGTAATCGGCTTTGATTTCTGAATTTACTCGTAGAGGTAGGGAACAGGGAACAGGGATAGGACTTACGCATAATCTACATTTTCTTGGCGTTCTTGGCGGCTTGGCGGTTCGATAAATCAAGATTTTTGGAATTGTTGCGTAAGTCCTGAAGGAATCAAGATATACGGAGTTTTGTATCGCTACGCGACGCAAGCTATCAAAAATCAAATAGGAGTTCTATATAGACATAAATATTAGTAAATTAATATATAGATTTCATGCGATTTCGGTAACAAATTGGAGTTCTTGGCGCAACCTCTGGAGTAAATCTAAAGTTTGTTGGTGGGAAATGGTTTTTCCTTGGTTTTTAAAGTAATCAGATGCTTGTTTGAGGTCTGCGATCGCCTGTTGATGATACCCTAAACGATATTCAGCGATCGCCCGATTCAAATAAGCTGGCGCATGACTAGGATTAAGTTTAATTACTTGGGAAAAATTATTAATTGCACTGAGATGATCGTTATTTCTCCCATCAGCACAACCACGATTAAAATAAGCGCGATCATCCTGGGGATTTTGGCGAATAGCCCGATTAAAGTCCAGGATCGCGGCTGGGAAGTTTTGTAAAATTAGATGAGCTAAACCTCTGTCATTGTATACATCGGCCAGCCAGGAACTTGTATTGGGGGGAATTTGAGTTAAGGCTAAATTGTAATTAGCGATCGCCTCGGTGTAATTTCCCGCACCTGCATAGGCTAAACCACGATTATAGTAAGCTCGAAAATCAACGGGATGAAGTGCGATCGCATAGTTATAATCAGCAATGGCGGCGGGATCATCCCCTTGTCTGTAGTATGCTATGCCTCTATTCAAATAGGCTTCAAAGTTCTGTGGTGCTAAATTTATGGCTTGATTACAATGTGTAATTGCTTGGTGGTAATCTTGTAATTCCAGATCAGCCAAACAGCGATCGCCTAAAGCCAAATTTTCCCCTTGCTTAAAATTCTCGATATCCTGTTGATCATTCCCACTCTGCACATTATTTCTACCAAAACTTAACAACTCACTTCCTGCCACTTGGGTATTGACAATAGGTAACGAGTATGCATTATTGCCAGCAAAATTCAGTACCATAGCCAGCAATAAACACAGAAATAATCGCCACAAATCAATCATAAGCATCCTAGTTGAGAGTTTCGGCAGCAGTAACCATCAGGGGTAAAATAACTATTTAACTCGGTGCGTCAGGAATCAATCCCGAACGCACCAAAAAACTTAATAACTACCAGCCTTTCTCAGCTTGTTCCAATACATAAGCAGCCACATCTGCCGCTTGTTCTGGTTTTAAGCGACCTTGAAACATAGGCATAGCATTTTTACCATTTGTCACCTGAGTAACAATTGCCTCCTGTGAGTACATACCGTACTTTTCTAAGTCGCTCTTACTTAAACTTTTATTAGCTTGAACCAGATTTTTACCACCGACATGACAACTAGCACAATTAGCACCAAATATTTTGGCTCCATTGGCTGTATCTGATGCTAAAGCTGGGCTACTAAAGGCAAAGGTGAAGATGGTTATGCCTAAAAGTAGCAGGGAAATAATTTTTCTCATTGCGTGTTCTCTCTGCAAAACGGCTGACTTGGTACAATACCAATGATTATTGTCAGTCGAATTAATTGCCCAAGTCAAACGACAAGCTGTCAAACTTCATTATTCTTAAGTTTTATTTGCTAATTGCTGCATCCCGTCTTCTGTCACTCGGCAAATGCGCCAATCATCTAAAATAGTCGCCCCCATACTGCGATAAAATGCCTGTGCGGATTCATTCCAATCCAATACACTCCACTCCAAGCGTCCACAATTGCGTTCTACAGCTATTTGGGCTAATTTAGACAAAAGAGCTTTGCCAATCCCTTGACGGCGATATTCTGGTAAAACAAACAAATCTTCCAAATAAATACCAGGCTTAGTTAAAAAGGTAGAATAATTAGAAAAAAACAGGGCAAACCCCACAGCTTGCCCTGCATACTCTGCTAATATGGCTTCAACATACTTTGGTGAGCCAAATAAATGCTCGTGAAGATCCAAAGCATTCCCTGTGACGGCGTGAGATAATTTTTCGTATTCAGCTAGTCCTTTAATTAAATCAAATAGTGCTTCGCTATCAGCTGGTTCAGCAAAACGCAAAATCAAATCGCTACGAGAAATCATTAGTCCGTCATCCATAATCCACAGTCCATAGTTTATAGTCAATCGTGTCAAATTTCTGACTAAAAATTAATAACTACAGATATAATTCAGAACTTAGAGAACATCAAAAAAATCATTAAGGTCGTGGACAGCTTAAAGTAGTGCATTATGTTTCAGTTGTGGAACAGGCATCTGACTTGTTCTGGGGGGACTAGGCTCAGTACAAGTCTAGTCGAAGTATGCCCACTCCACAATATTGAGTCATCCACCTTGACCCAAAACAATTACGAATTACGAATTACGAATTACGAATTACGAATTACGAATTACGAACTACGAATTAAATTAACCATCCCTTTAAGCGCTTGGCGATATGAGGACGGCGTAACTTTCGCATAGCCTTACTTTGAATTTGTCGGACTCGTTCACGGGACAAATTGAACATATTTCCGACTTCTTCTAAAGTACAGGGTTCGCTGGTGGTCAAACCGTAGCGCAAAGAAATCACATCTTTTTCCCGTGGAGTGAGGACATCTCCCAAAACATCCCAAATTTCCTGACGCATCATGTTTTCATTCATTTTTGCTTCAGGAGATAAGTTATCCTCATCTTCTAGCAAATCCATGAGTTCTGTGTCTTCCTCTTTACCTACACGGTGGTTGAGAGAAAGAGCTTGTCGCCGCAGCTGTTGTAATTGGCGCAGTTGTTGGACGCTAATTTCCAAAGCTTCGGCCATTTCGGCTTCGTTGGGATTGCGACAGAGTTTTTGTTTGAGTTCTCGTTGGGCTTTTTTCAGCTTGTTAAGTTTTTCAACAATGTGGATGGGTAAACGGATAGTACGCGCATCATTGGCGATCGCCCGCGTAATTGCTTGTCTAATCCACCAGTAAGCGTAAGTAGAAAACTTATAACCTTTATCGGGATCAAATTTTTCTGTAGCCCGGTTTAAACCCATTGCGCCTTCTTGAATTAAATCCAGAAAAGGTACGCCTCGATTCAGGTATCTTTTAGCAATTGATACTACCAATCTCAGGTTAGAGCGAATCATTTTGCGTTTCGCTACTCGACCTTGATATAGACGACTTTCTAATTGCTTTTCTGTGATTTCTAGGTGTTCGGCTACTTGTAATTTACTCGCTGGCTGTCCCAGTTCTAACTCCAAAGCAGCTTGTATTTCCCTAAATTCCTCCAGAAACCGGACTCGCCGCGCTAACTCTACCTCTTCTTCGGGTTTTAACAACGGATAACGCGCCATTTCCTTGAAAAACGCGCCTACAGCATCATCATGCTCAGTTTTATTGTATCCTGAAGGCCGTGCTGCCGCCATTTGATCCCCATCACGTTCATCTGATTCTAGATTTTCCATGATTGGGGGTTCCGACTCTATCACTGGTTCTAATATTTCCAGTGAATCTTCTTCTGGCTCGATAGTAGTTTCCAGTATTTCCATTGTTCCCAATTCAGCAATGTTCATAGTTTCCTTTAGGGATTTTTGCTTTGTTTGGTACATAATTTAGTGACAGCCGCTTCCTTGAAGCTTGGTAGTTTTCCCTAAGAAACAAATGCACCCCTTTGTCAGAAAAATACATCTTTTTGCTAATTGCTTATTCATTAGTGAAAATCATGCCCTCGCTGTCATTTTTTTGGCTCCTGCTAGATAGAACCTCTAACAAATACTGGTTTCTGCACCCAAAAACTATCTTCTCAGGTTCCAACAGAGATATTCCTTATTTTTTTCTTAATACCCAAACTTGTCAAATGCCCTCAACCTTTATCCAGCTTAACAAATATAAAAAACTCAAGTAAATACCCCTCTAGCTTAAATCTTTTACAAGATACATAAGTTTTTAAGCTTGATCGGTGAGAAATTATTACAGAAATCATAGTCTGGGTTTGGGTTTAAGGCTTAGTTTATAAAGCTTTCTAAAGGACATGGGTTGACTAGTCTATCTTTCTGAAATAATTTATTTGTATAAAAGCATCTCATATACACAAAGGATTGAATATCTATCAAGGGGCTGAAAAAAATTATGTCCTATTTAGTAATTAGTCAGACTATTTTAGGCATCTCAGGAAAGATAACTAGATTTTTTATGTCGGACTTTAAATATTTATGCCATGTCTTGTTAAAACAAAATTGTCTGGTAAATTACATAAGAGGAAACTTATCAAGTATTATCTGAAATAAAAGTATTATCAATTACATTTTACCTCTAAAAAATAAAAATCTTTTATGAAGCTGATTTAACTCTAAATAGCTAAGTGAAAGTGAACAACATATTTCTCCAAATAATAGTGAAAAGATGTATAAAAATAGCATGAAATTACTGGATTCAATAGTGGCTGAAGCAGGAGAAACATACCAGTCGGAAAGTGTGCAGCACTGGATTGAAGTGCTAGTTGACTGCCCAGGAACCACGGGATTATTTACCTATCGCTTACCAAAGCAGTTAAAAATCAAACCTGGTGATATTTTAAGTGTACCCTTTGGGACTCAAAAAGTCGGTGCGATCGCCATTCGTTTATTGACAGAACTAAATGTTGATTTACCACCAGAAAAAATCAAGGAAGTTGAAGATATAGTCAGCCCAGGTTTCTTTCCCACCACTTATTGGGAATTATTAAATCGAGTGGCTGTATATTACTATACGCCTTTAATTCAGGTGATCCGGGTGGCATTACCGCCGGGGTTATTAGGGCGCTCTCAACGTCGTATCCGCTTGATTTCAGATGAAGAAATTCCCTCATCTTTAACTTTTCTCACTCCTCCAGCCCAACAAGTATTTAACCTTTTACAAAGTCAAACAGCAGGAGATTATAGCTTCATATACTTACAACAAAAAGTCAAAACAGCCTACAAAGGTGTACGGGAATTGTTACGATTTGGGTTAGTAGAAAGTTACTTAGAACCACCGCGACTAAATCGCCCCAAGTTACAAAAAGCTGTCACCTTAATTGGTTCCGTTGATAGTGATTTAACAACTCGTCAACGAGAAATTTTAGAAGTATTGCGGCGACGGGGCGGAGAATTATGGCAGACTGAATTACTGCAAATTTGTCATGCTAGTTCTTCCACCCTGAAGACGATCGCACAAAAAGGTTACATTGTCATTGAAGACAAAGAAGTATTGCGAACAGAACAGGGTGTAGCATTAATTGCAGATTCACCGAAAACTTTAAATCCTCACCAAGCAAACGCCTTAACAACCATAGAAGCTTTGAAAGGATTTGCTCAAGTCTTGTTACATGGGATTACAGGTTCAGGCAAAACAGAGGTATATTTACAGGCGATCGCACCCCTAATTAACCAAGGAAAATCCGCCCTAGTTCTAGTTCCGGAAATTGGACTCACCCCCCAGCTAACAGACCGTTTCCGCGCTCGTTTCGGTGGTAAAGTCAGCGTTTATCACAGCGCCCTTTCTGACGGTGAACGGTATGATACTTGGCGACAAATGCTCACCGGGGAACCCCAAATTGTCATTGGAACTCGTAGCGCCATTTTCGCACCCTTACCCAATTTAGGTTTAATCATCTTAGACGAAGAACACGACAGCAGTTTTAAACAAGATTCCCCCATCCCCACCTACAACGCCCGCACAGTCGCCCAATGGCGAGCCGAATTAGAAAATTGTCCGTTAATTCTCGGTTCCGCCACCCCTTCCTTAGAAAGTTGGGTAAATCTCACAAACGCTTCAATATCCACGGATACAGCAGACCTAACCTCTCTTCCCTACAAGGGAATGGGAGAAAATGAAACTAACTCCCCTTTCCTAACAGGAGAGGGGTTGGGGGAGAGGTTAACCCACACCTACTACCTTTCCCTCCCCGAACGCATCAACTCCCGTCCGTTACCACCGGTGGAGTTAGTAGATATGCGTTTGGAGTTACAGCAGGGAAATCGTTCTATATTTAGTAGGTCACTACAAGCAGCGTTACATCAGCTACAAGAGAAGCAACAACAGGGAATTTTATTTATTCATCGCCGGGGACACAGTACTTTTGTGTCTTGTCGTAGTTGCGGCTATGTGATGGAATGTCCCCATTGTGATGTGTCGCTATCCTATCACCAGACTGAAGAAGGAGCGCCGCAATTATTACGCTGTCATTATTGTAATTATGTGCGATCGCATCCCCCACAATGTCCTGAATGCGGTTCACCTTATTTAAAATTCTTTGGTAGCGGGACTCAGCGCGTCGCTCAAGAATTAGCAAAACAGTTTCCCCAATTGAGTTATATTCGGTTTGATAGTGATACCACCCGTAATAAAGGCTCACATCGTCACCTGCTGACTGAATTTGCTAATGGTGCAGCCCATTTATTAATAGGAACACAAATGATTACCAAAGGTTTAGACTTACCCCAGGTGACACTTGTGGGTGTAGTTTCTGCTGATGGTTTACTACATTTATCAGATTATCGCGCCAGTGAACGAGCTTTTCAAACTTTAACTCAAGTAGCGGGACGTGCGGGGAGAGGGGATGATCCCGGTCGGGTAATTATGCAGACTTATACCCCAGAGCATCCAGTCATTGGGGCGGTACAACAACATGATTATCAGTCTTTTTCCGAAACTGAATTAGAAGAACGCCAAGCGCTCAATTATCCCCCCTATGGACGGTTAATTTTATTGCGCTTGAGTAGTTTAGATCCCATTCAAGTCCAAAACACAGCGCAAATTATCGCCACGGCTTTAAGTTCTAGCGAGGGATTTGATATTCTCGGCCCAGCCCCAGCTAGTATAGTGCGGGTAGCTAACCGTTATCGTTGGCAAATATTGCTCAAGTTTGATCCCCAGACTTTACCAAATTTACCTGATTGGGATTATGTGCGATCGCTTTGTCCTGATTCTGTCAGTTTAACTCTAGATGTAGACCCATTAAATATCATGTAAATTTTAGTAGAGACATTTCATAAAACGTCTCTACAGGAGTGGTAACTGTAATGTGTTTAAATCCTAAATGGAATCTTCCCCAGTCCATATTTCATTGATATTAACCATCCACGGTATACCTTCATTCACTGGAGAACTAACACTAATTTTCCCTTGGTTAGTAAATCCTTTCAACTTATCGGCTAAATAAGGAACAGTTGTCATAATATGCTGATAACTGGGAATATCATGACAGACCAAAATTAACATGAGAATGCCGCTATTTACCTTGAAATACCAGTGACAACTGGATAACAAAATACGTACATTACGCTTACACCCTAAGAAAAAGCTTTTTTTAGTAGCTTCTTCTAATTGCGTTAGCCAAATCCCACTCATTTGCATTGTTTTATTAGATGGCAAATCATCGGGAGATAAATATGGTTGATACATAGTAACTCTGGCATTATTCAAAAGAGTTAAAACCTCAAGGAAGCTGAATGGTTGTCAGATAATTACCTAAGCATAAAATTCAACTTCTCAGTTACGCCAGACCACATGACGTTTTAATTTAACGTCCGTTCACCCCTTCATAAACTTTATATAATCGACAATATCTTATTGCTAATTTTCCTCATATTTATTTAGCAATTAATCCATATAAGTTAACATTAGTCATTAGTCAATCAATTTTAGATTTTAGATTTTAGATTTTGGATTAGACTACAATCTAAAATCGCTTTCTCCAAAATCCAAAATTCTTTACTCCCCACACTTAGCACACTTACCAAACTCCACCTCAAATACAGCTTCACAGGGAAATGATGATCAAATTTATGAAAAGGCTCAAAAGATTGTTACCCAAGAAGCTTACGCCTCAAGGTCAATATGTCATATAATTTTTAGCTAACTTTGATTTGATTTGAGGACTTTGGATAATATTTAGTGTCAATATATACAAAATTCATAATTAATGTCATAAATATATCTTATTTTATTAGATAGTTACCATTAGCAAATTTGCGGTTTTTATTGTATAACCAAGTCATATTAACCAGTAATATGAGCATAAAATTTACGTATTTTTGACTGAAAGTTGAGAAAGAATATGAAAAATAGTAATAAGATCCAAAAAAAATTGATTGAGGTTATAGATAGGAGAAATTACGCAACTGCTCGTGATCTAATCTTCGAGTAATTTGTTTAATATGTGTAAATTTTATCATTCAACTAGAATTGAATACTAAATAGATGGGACAAGGTTTTTTGCAAATCAGCTTCACGCTGTGTATTGCGATCGCAATCGTGCCAATTTTGGGAAGATACATGGCGCGTGTGTTCTTGGGAGAAAGAACAATACTTGACTTCTTAATGAACCCCATAGAACGGAGTTTTTTCGTTTTAGCAGGTGTTCGGACTAAAGATGATTTGACAGCTTGGCAATATATTCGGGCAGTATTGTACAGTAACCTGATTATGGGTATTTTAGTATACTTGCTCATCTTTTATCAGAGATTACTACCCTGGAATCCCAATAGCTTTGATGCGCCTAGCTGGGATATATTACTGCACACAGTTGTTTCATTTATCACGAATACTGGGCAGCAACACTACTCCGGGGAAACAACCTTGAGTTATTTTAGCCAAGTAGCAGCTGTGGGCTTTTTGATGTTCACCTCAGCCGCCACCGGTTTAGCGGTAGGAATTGCGTTTATTCGAGGCTTGACAGGCAAAAAACTGGGTAACTTTTACGTCGATCTGACCCGTGCTATCACCAGAATATTATTACCTATTTCAATCATAGGGGCGATCGCCTTAGTGATCTGTGGTGTCCCCCAAACATTAGATGGAACCCTAGTAGTGCAAACCTTAGAGGGCAGAACACAATATATTCCTAGAGGGCCAGTTGCCTCCTTTGAGATGATTAAAATGTTGGGTGATAACGGCGGCGGTTTTTTTGGCGTTAACTCAGCCCACCCCTATGAAAACCCCAATGGTGCGGCTAATTTAATCGAAATCATCGCCATGATTGCCATTCCCACATCCTTAATTTACACCTACGGCATATTTGCTAAAAATATCAAACAGGCTTGGCTGTTATTCTGGATGGTATTTGTCGTCTTTGTCATTCTGATTTCCGTAACAGTGAGCGCAGAACAACAAGGTAATCTGCTGATTAACGGCACATTGGGATTAGAACAAGCGAATTTAGAGGGTAAAGAAATTCGACTCGGTGCAGTACAAACAGCACTTTGGGCAGTCATAACTACTGCTACCGCTTGCGGTGCTGTGAACGGGATGCATGATTCCTTGATGCCAGAAGGACTATTTTCGACTTTATTTAACTTATTTCTGCGGATGATTTGGGGAGGACAGGGAATTGGCACAGCTTACCTATTTATTTATCTGATTTTGACCGTATTTTTGGCGGGGTTAATCGTCGGAGGTACACCAGAATTTTTAGGACGTAAAATTGAACGCCGAGAAATCATCCTGGCGAGTTTGGTGCTGCTGATTTATCCCATTGTGGTTTTAATTCCCAGTGCCATTACATTGGCTTATCCTCTCTCCCTATCTGGAATTACCAACCCTGGTTTTCACGGCATTTCCCAAGTAGTTTATGAGTATGCCTCAGCTGGTGCAAACAATGGCTCTGGTTTAAAGGGATTAAATAACACCACGCTATGGTGGAATTTAAGTACTTGTTTCAGTATGTTTGCTGGGCGCTACATTCCGATGATGGCCATTTTACTCTTATCTGAGGGTATGTCTCGTAAACCCTTAATCCAAGCTACCCCCAGCAGCTTCAAAACAGATTCGCTATTATTTACCACTGCTACAGCTGGATTAGTGGTAATTCTGGGAATGTTGGCTTTCTTTCCCGTCTTGATTTTAGGCCCCATTGCCGAAGGTTTTAAACTAGCCGCCGGTAGTTAAGTGTGGGGAGTGTGGGAGGTGTGGGGAGTATTTTAGATTGCAGTATAATCCAAAATCCAAAATCTAAAATCTAAAATTGAATGACCAATGACCAATGACTAAATAAAATGAACGTTGCACCTACCTCTGAAGCTAAATCATCAAATTTTAGTGCTGGCGATCGCCGCCTAGCCCTGAAAAAAGCGAAAATGAACACTACAAGACTGTATCTCAGAGCCATCAGAGATGCTTTTATTAAGCTGCATCCCCAGTATGCAATTAAAAATCCAGTCATGTTTTTGGTTTGGCTAGGGACACTTATCACCCTAGTATTCACCATTGCTCCCAACTTATTAGGGTCAGCCCCAGAGAATCACCCCCAACTTTTTAACGGCTTATTAACAGGAATTTTATTTCTCACAGTTTGGCTGGCTAATTTTGCCGAAGCATTAGCCGAAGGAAGGGGTAAAGCCCAAGCCGATGCCTTACGAGCCAACAAATCAAAAACAATTGTCAAAAAACTGGCAGCCGATGGCACAATTTCCGAAGTTTCTTCCACCACCCTCAAACAAGGTGACACCATCTACTTAGTCGCCGGGGATATCATTCCTGCTGATGGCAAAGTGATCATGGGTGTAGCCTCGGTGGATGAATCAGCTATTACCGGGGAAACAGTCCCCATTCTTAAAGAATCAGGGCCGAATGTTGCCGGTTCGGTGATCGGTAGTACGCGGATTCTTTCCGATGAACTGATTATCCGCCTCACAGCTGACCCAGATCAAGGGTTTATTGATCAAATGATTATTTTATTAGAGGGGAAAAAACGCCGCAAAACACCCAATGAAATTACTTTGACACTCTTACTCACAGTTTTGAGCTTAGTCTGTCTCTTGGTTGTGGTTACTTTAGCCGTATTTGCTTACTATGTCCAAATTCCCCTCAGCCCGCCAATTTTGATCGCCCTATTAGTAGCGCTGATTCCCACTACCATCGGCGGATTATTAAGTACCATTGGCATTGCTGGAATGGATAGAGTTGCCCAGCTTAATATTATTGCCAGTTCTGGAGCAGCAATAGAAACCTGTGGCGATGTCAATACCCTGATTCTCGACAAAACAGGCACAATCACTTTGGGAAATCGCTTGGCTGAAGAGTTTATCCCCCTGAATGGCTACTCATTACAGGAAATGGCTAAGATTGCTTTGACTGCCAGTGTTTTTGATGATACACCTGAAGGTAAATCAATTATCCGCATGGCACAAAACTATGGCGGAGGATTTGATTTTGATTCCAACCAAGCCGTGGGGGTGGAATTTTCCGAGACTACCCGGATGAGTGGTACAAACCTGCCTGGGGGACGTGAAGCCCGTAAGGGAGCAGTAGGTGCAATTAGAGAATTTATCCGTCTCCGCAATGGACAGGAACCCCCAGAACTAAATGCTGCTTATGAAAGGATTTGCCAGCAAGGAGGTACACCTCTAGCAGTTTGTCTAGATAACGAAATTTATGGTCTGATTTATCTGAAAGATATTATTAAACCCGGTATCCGTGAGCGTTTTCAGCAGTTACGCCAGATGGGAATCAATTCTATTATGCTGACTGGCGACAACCAAATTACCGCATCTGTGATTGCTAAAGAAGCCGGGGTGAATAATTTTATTGCTGAAGCTACACCAGAGGATAAAGTCAGCGTTATTCAGAGACAACAAGCCGGAGGACAAGTGGTGGTCATGACAGGAGACGGCACTAATGATGCTCCTGCACTTGCAAAAGCAAATGTTGGCGTTGTCATGAATACAGGTACTCCAGCCGCTAAAGAAGCCGCTAACATCATTGATTTGGATTCTGATCCCACGAAGCTGATCGATATCATGAGTATTGGTAAACAATTACTAATTACTCGTGGGGTTTTAACTATATTTTCCCTGGCTAATAGTATTGCCACATACTTTGCAATTATCCCTTTGATCTTGGTTGATGCTAATCTACAAAGTTTGAATATCATCAATTTGTCTAGCACTAATTCGGCTGTATTATCGACACTTATTTATAATGCTTTGATTATTCCGGCTTTTATTCCTTTGGTTTTGAAAGGTGTACAGTTAAAGTCTTTGACAGCTAATGAACTGTTACAACGCCATCTGGTAATTTATGGTTTGGGTGGGCTACTTATACCCTTTATCGCTATTAAATTAATAGATGTGCTAATTGCTATTACAGGGATAGTTTAGAAATTCGCAGTTATAGCAACCGCCAAAGATTTTATGACAGAACAAGATAATTAAACCCTGACAATTAGCGAGTTTCGAGCCTATTCCCGGACACTGAGCGGCTTGTACTGAGCGAAGTCGAAGTAAGCCGAAGTGCTATTCCCTATTCCCTGTTCCCTGTTCCCTGCTATATAGAAAATTTTATGACTTTTATTCGAGAAAGTATCACTGCTATTCGCATGACTCTGGTGCTGTGGTTAATAACGGCAATGATCTATCCTTTAGCAATTTTAATCGTGGGGGAAGCCTTTTTTCCATTTCAAGCTAATGGCAGCGTCTTGTTGAATGTAGAAGCACAAGCAATTGGTTCTACTTTAATTGGTCAGACGTTTACATCGGATGCTTATTTTCACGGTCGCCCCAGTGCTGTGAGATATAGCCAAGGAGAACAGGCTAGCCCCACTGGTATCTCTGGTGCTAGTAATCTGGCTCCTAGTAATCCAGCACTGCTAGAGCGAATTATGGAAGAAGCAAATGAATTACAAGAGGAGAACATTCAACCCCTGGCGGAGTTGATTTATAGTTCTGGTTCTGGCTTAGACCCACATATTTCGCTGAGAGCAACCTTCCAGCAGCTGAGTCGAGTGGCTGGCGCTCGTAATATTGAAGAGGATGAGATACTACGTTTAATTAATCTCTATACTGATAGAAGATTTTTGTGGATTTTTGGTGAGCCAGGAGTGAATCTGCTGCGATTGAATTATGCTCTTGATTTGCAAGATGTTAACCGATTATAAACAGCAAAAATGAATCAGGTGGACTATCTCCGAATTAGCCTTATCGATCGCTGCAATTTTCGTTGTCAGTACTGTATGCCAGAGGGGGTAGAATTTGATTATCTCCTGAAGGAACAATTATTAACTAATCAGGAGTTTCTGAGGCTGATTGAAGAGGTATTTATACCTGTGGGTTTTACGCGGTTTCGGTTGACGGGTGGGGAACCGTTGCTTCGTCCTGGTGTTGCGGAGTTGGTGGGGGCGATCGCATCTTTACCCCAAACTCAAGACATCTCCATAACTACCAATGGCTTTTTATTAGCCCCCCAAGCCCAAAACCTCTATGATGCTGGTTTACGGCGGATAAATATTAGCCTGGATTCTCTAGATTCAGACACCTTTAACCAAATGATCGGGAATGGTGGGCGATCGCGTTGGGAACAGGTTTGGGAAGGGATTCAAGCGGCTTATGGCGTAGGCTTTGACCCTCTAAAGCTGAATGTAGTGGTGATTCCTGGGGTGAATGATCATGAAATTCTGGATTTAGCGGCGTTAACAATTGACAAACGGTGGCACGTCAGGTTTATTGAGTTTATGCCGATTGGGAATGGGGATTTTTTTGGCGATCGCGGTTGGATATCTTCCGAAGAATTGCGCCAACGTATCCGCGATCGCTGGGGCTTGACAACATCTCAAGTTTGTGGGGCTGGCCCTGCTGATGTCTTTCAAATTCCCGGCGCGAAGGGAACCCTGGGATTTATTAGTCAAATGTCAGAATGTTTTTGCGATCGCTGTAACCGGATGCGCTTATCTGCTGATGGTTGGTTGCGTCCCTGTTTACTCAATGAAGCTGGACAAATTGATTTAAAAACGGCGCTACGTGCTGGTACTAGCACCGACCAACTACAAGAACAAGTCAGACAGTTATTAGCAATTAAGCCAGATATTAACTTTAAAGAGCGCGACTCTGGTACTACCGGTGTTTACAGCCGTACTATGTCCCAAATTGGTGGTTAATAGAAGAGGCAGGGTGTGGGAGTGTGGGAGGTGTGGGGAGTGTGGGGAGTGTGGGAGGTGTGGGAGTGTGGGAGGTGTGGGGAATGTGGGGGAAAGATTTCCAATACCGAATACCCAATACCCAGTCCATAAAAAAACTCCCCTCTCCTGAGTCAGGAAAGGGGCTGGGGTAAGTATATAGTTAAATAACTAGGCTTGACGTGAGTAGTATTCCACAACAAGTAGTTCATTCACTTGTAAAGCTACCCATTCTCTCTCAATGACGCTGTTAACTTTACCAGTCAACTTAGCTTTGTCAAATTCCAGATGACTGGGGAGATTAGCTAAACCAGGATATTGTAAATTGGCTTCTACTAACTTCCGAGAAGCTTCGCGGTCTCTGATTGCAACTACTTCACCGGGACGACATTGGTAACTAGCAATATCAACTCGCTTACCATTAACTGTTACATGGCCGTGATTTACCAACTGACGAGCTGCTGGAATGGTGGGAGCCATACCCAAGCGAAAAACGGTATTATCCAAGCGCATTTCTAGCATTTGGAGCAGCACTTGTCCGGTAGAACCAGTCACGCGTCTAGCTTTACGCACGTAACGTAACAGTTGCTTTTCGGTTAAACCGTAGTTCATCCGAATCTTTTGCTTTTCTTCTAAACGAACTCCATACTCAGAACGTTTTTTACGGTTCTGACCATGTTGGCCTGGTGGATAGGCTCGTCTAGCAGTTTTACGACTTAATCCTGGCAATTCGCCTAAGCGACGTACAATTCTGAGGCGTGGCCCTCTGTATCGGGACATGAGTTTCCTTAATCTAATCCTGTTAACTTTTAACTAGACATTCAATTTTGACACTTTCCTGATTATAAATCAGGAAATTCTTGGTTATGTGAATCTGCTGACTTCGACAATTACTGTCAAAGTTGAGGCATTTTCTTCCCAAGCATAAAATCCGGACTGTCCTGCCGTACTTTAACAAACCGGTTTTTTGCGTTTATTTAGTTACGTAGGCTGCGCGATCGCATAGTATTTCACCTCGGAAATACTTTTTACGCTGTCTACTTATCTTATATTTTGACTATATTAACACCATTCGCTTCCGCATCAATCCCTCTGCCAAAAATCCTTGAGCATCGGCAGTATCGGGAAGTGTTGAGGGCTACAATTATTATGAAAGGCCACTCACTACTTTTACAGGCTTTACGCAGAATTATGAAGAAACAAACCACTAAGGACACTAAGTTAAGAGGGTTTTAGTGGTCACTGAGCAGTTCGACAGGCTCACTGTAACACTTGTCGAAGTGAGAGTTCTTGCGTGAGTCCTATTTTAATAGATGCTGGGATACTAAAAATATTTTATTTTTTACCCCAATCCCCAATCCCTTTACACTGAGCGTAGTCGAAGTGCAATCCCCAATCTCTGTAAACATGGTTAAAATCACTGCGCGTAAATTTGTCGGTCGAGAAAATGTTTATGACATTGGAGTGAAGCGTGACCATAATTTTGCGATTAAAAATGGTTTGATAGCCTCCAATTGTTTCAATAAATCCCACTCCACGGCTTATGGATATGTCACTTATCAAACCGCATATTTAAAAGCTAATTATCCCTTGGAGTATATGGCGGCGCTGTTGACGGCTAACAGTGGTGATACGGATAAGGTGCAAAAGTATATTAATAACTGCGCCAGTATGGGTATTGTCATCGATCCACCGGATATCAATCGCTCTGGTCTAGATTTTACACCAGCAGCTAAGAAGATTTTGTTTGGATTCACGGCAGTGCGGAATGTGGGACAAAATGCGATCGCCTCTATTTTGTTAGCGAGAAATGAGGGCGGTGAATTTGAATCCCTGGCTGATTTTTGCGATCGCGTGGATTTGCGTGCTGTTAACCGTCGGACTGTAGAATCATTGATTCACTGCGGGGCTTTTGACAAAATTGAAGCCAACCGCCAACAGTTAATTTGTGATTTAGCATTGGTTTACGATTGGGCGCAATCCCGTGATAAAGATAGGGCTAGCGGTCAAGGAAATCTTTTTGATTTTGCAGGTGGCGATAATTTTGCTGATCCAAACACTCAGACAACAAATAATAATTTTGATGTGGTTCCCAAAGCTGACCCTGTAGGAGATTTCCCCCCCCAGGAAAAGTTACGCATGGAAAAAGAATTACTGGGGTTTTATGTTTCCGATCATCCTTTAAAATCTTTAACCAAAGCCGCATCAGTCCTGAGTCCCATTAACCTGTCACAACTGAATGAACAAAGGGAAGACACTAAAATTTGTGCGGTGATCATGCTGAATAATGTCAAAAAAGTCGTGACCAAAAAAGGCGCGCAAATGGCAATTTTGCAAATTGAAGATCTAACTGGACAATCGGAAGCGGTTGTTTTTCCCAAAACCTATGAACGCATCAGTGAGCAACTCCAAGTTGATGTGAGGTTAATTATTTGGGGTAAAGTAGACCGAAGAGATGACCAAACTCAACTGATTGTGGAAGATGTGGAACCAGTGGAAACGGTGAAAATGGTGATGGTGGAGTTAAATCCTCAACAAGCGCGTGACATTGAAGAATTACGCCGTTTGCAAACAATTTTACAAGAACAGTCCGGGGATAAGGAAAAGGCAAATATGCCGGTGATTGGAATTGTACAATCAGAAAATTCGCGTCAGTTGGTGCGTTTTGGTTGGCAATTTCGTGTGCAAGATTCTCGGATTACTGTTCAAGCTTTGCAAAATGCCAGATTTACGGCTCATTTAGAACCTCTGATTAATTAGTCATTGGTAAAAAACTTCCCCCCTGCCCCCTACTCCCTGCCCCCCTGCCTCTTTCCCCACACTCCCTACTCTTTAGGTGGCGTGGCGATTCCCTGTTTACGGAGATTGGCCTCAAGTTCCCTGATGAATTGCATATCTTCCTCTAGCAGAGGCTGATTTGAGGCGGGTTGTTTTTCTAGAAAGTTGAATGCTTGGCGGAATTGATGGGGAGTGGCGGAAATAGGCGAATCAAAATGACAGGGGATGATTTGCTGAAAGTCCCAAGTTGCAACTTTATCTGCCCAGATCAGGACTTCTTTTGGTCCTTGAGGGAGAATGAGAATTTGGAGGATGGGGGCGACAAATACACGTCCATGACTGCGGAGGATTTGGAATGATTTTTGCCAATCATCTCGCCACCGAAAGGGAAATAAACCAAAGTAAGCCTGTGGAGAATGTTGTGGCGCGTGGAAAGCGTCGCTGAACATTTGCCTTAATCCAGTGGTTTCCAGGGAATGGGGACGAAAATAAATGGCAAATAGGGAAATACGTTGCCATCCTTTGCGGCGATTTTCTGGATGGTCGGCGATCGCCTCGGTAGCATGATCCCTAGCATGAAACAGTAAGGGGTAGGGGTCTAATTGGGTAATAGCTGGTGGTTCCTCTGGTACAGACAGTATAGAGTCGGTTAGTAGTAAAGTGTGCGATCGCCTGTGAAAAAATGCCACTTCCACAAAGGAACCCCGTCCCAAGTTAATATTCAGTATCTGATAATCAAAATCATCCGCAAAAGGACTTTTACTACTATCTTCTGGAAGTACCTGAGTGCGTTTTGCCGGAAAACCCAGCCAACTCAACGGCAAATTTACCGGGAAACTCCATTGATGGGGAGCCACAAAAACCCGTGCTTGGGGAAAGCGTCTGGCAAAAGGACCCACAAAAACTTTGTGTTCTAAACCAGAACTAGTTGGCAGAATAATATATTTAACATCCCCATGCTGGCTAACTAACTGATTAACTAAACGGATACATTCAGCAGTCGCAGCCACTGGCGCATAAACCAAAAGACCACCGGCGGCGAGTTTAACCACAGTCATCCGAATCGGCACTACAGTGTAGAGAATGCCCTGAAGCTGATCAAATGTCCAGATGGTATCCTTGACTATTTCGGTGCAAATTGTCCGCCGCTTACCGTAAGGATAGAGTGGTACAGCCGGCCAAAAATGCCATGACCAATCTTGTTTATCAGTGCTTGTTTGCATCCATTTACTTCATATTTAATGCCCTCATACATATTATGACCCTCTACTACTACTGCTGCTGCTCATTTGCTGCCGGCGAATGACGTTTACGAAAAATACCAGTCATACTCAAACCCGTAAAGAGCATAGCTATCAGCCCTAAACCAATCAAGAAAACGTAAATAGGCTTGCCAACACTACCAAAATAACTGCCTTGATGAATGGTCATCAATAATTCAATTTGTTCTTCTGGTAATCCCAGCCACCTTTCACCCAAACTGTAACTAATCCCAGTAATGGCACTAACTAACAAAGGGAGAAAAATTATTGGGGCTATAACACTGTGAATCCTGCGGAAATTTAGTTGAGATTGTCCTCCACCAGACCGAGATTTCCTCGACTTGCGAATCATAGTTAATCCAGTTATCACCAATCCCACAAGTCCCAGCCCTACTAACAAGACATAAATTGGTACCAAGGGTTTACCCAGGTAACTACCTTGGTGAATTGCCATGAAAATATTGGCAGTTTCCTTAGACATTCCGAACCAACTTCTTCCCAGGCGATAACCAATACCACTCAGCGCACTCAGCAGTAGGGGAATGAACAATAATGGGGCAACCTGGCGATGCAGTTTCCGAAATTGACGAGGCTGATTCGTATTAACCATGATAATCATCCCTGTAATCAATACAACATTTCTGAGTTTGGATCTGGAAAAATGCTGATCTCTCCACAATCAAGAAGCTATTTAGTACCAAACTGATTTTGATGATAAAACAACAAAGGTAAAGAACTCGGAAAGATGTCTGATTACACAGAAAATTCTGATGTTATAATTAGGACTTACGCATAATCTACGTTTTCTTGGCGTTCTTGGCGGCTTGGCGGTTGGATAAATCAAGACTTTTGGCAATTGTTGCGTAAGTCCTGATAATTAAGATTATTTTTCCAAATTAATAATAAATAACCTTATACCAATTTCATATAAAGACGCACAGAAAGAACCCCTCCCTAACCCTCCCCGCAAGCGAGGAGGGAACTGGATTTTTGTAGTTTAGGGGGGTCAAAATAATATGCAGCCTCACAAATAATTGGTATTACTTAGTAGAAATTAATATTCAGGTAATAGTGCCATGAAAATTTTATTAGTTGAAGATGATGAGAGGATTGCTTCATCTCTTGCAGAAGCTTTAACTGATAATAACTATGCCATTGACCTAGCTGCTGATGGCGAAGAAGCATGGGATTTGATCACAGCATTCAATTATGATTTAATCCTGCTTGATGTGATGTTGCCCAAAATTAATGGGATAGAACTTTGCCAACAATTACGTAAACATAACTATAGTACACCAGCGCTGATGTTGACGGCAAAAGATAGCAGTACTGATAAAGTTATGGGTTTAGATGCAGGTGCTGATGACTACGTGATCAAACCTTTTGATTTAAAGGAATTATTAGCACGTATCCGGGCTTTGTTACGACGTGGCAATGCACACCTATCACCTTTGTTAGAGTGGGGTGAACTTTTGCTTGATCCCGCAAATTGTACTGTCACTTATCAAAAACAATTATTATCCCTGACACCTAAAGAATACCAATTAATAGAATTATTTCTGCGTAATAACGGACATATTCTCAATCGTTATCAAATTATTGACCATATCTGGTCATCCATTGACCCACCTAATGAAGACACCGTAAAAGTGCATATTCGGGGAATTCGTCAAAAACTCAAAGCCGCAGGAGCAAAACATGATTTTATCGAAACTGTTTACGGTCTGGGGTATCGGCTTAAGCAAAACCTCTAGGGAAAAAAGTAGGTTTGCTATGAGGAAATTGATTTTACCTGGA
This sequence comes from Nodularia harveyana UHCC-0300, assembly GCF_034931085.1. Classification (NCBI taxonomy): domain Bacteria; kingdom Bacillati; phylum Cyanobacteriota; class Cyanophyceae; order Nostocales; family Nodulariaceae; genus Nodularia; species Nodularia harveyana. The sequence continues at coordinate 65,256 of NZ_JAYGHG010000017.1, forward strand.
CAGTGGGCTATTTTAGCTAATCCCCAGTTTCGCGCCACTGGTGGGCGACTACTTTTATCTTATTTAGTAGCGATGATGGTGGTGATGGGACTATCATCTGTTGTAGTCTATAATTTTTGTGCTTATAGTTTTAGTAAGCAATTAGATAGGCAGTTATTGACCTTAGCGGATGCAGCATCTCACAGTTTAACTGCTATTGAAGGGGATAAAACCGCTATATATCGGAAGATGCCGCGCGTTTTAGATGATGATGGGGATCTAGATATACCTTGGCAAGATTTACGCATCTATCACCAGAGTGTAGAGTGGTTTAACCCCCAGCAGCAATTATTAGGAAAAGCTGGAAAGCAATTTCCCCAAATACCGTTAGTTAATAATTTTCACTCATGGCAGCAAAATGGCATGAGGACATTAACTATTCCGGTATATGCGTCGGGAAAAAATCAAGAGCTTTTGGGTTATGTGCGTGTCAGTACCTCAACTGTGGAAGTTAAAGAAGAACTGGATAGACTGTTAACAGGTTTGGGTTTTGGCGGGATTTTTGGCCTGGTTTTAATTGCTGTTACTGGTTCATGGTTAACTGGTAAATCATTACAACCTATTGAGCAAAGTTTTCAGCAATTACAACAGTTTACTGCTGATGCCTCCCATGAGTTACGCAGCCCCCTAACGGCGATTAAAACAACTGTAGAAGTGCTACAAAGTCATCCAGAACGTATTCATCCCCATGATGTCAAGAAAATTGAAATTATACATTCAGCAACAGCGCAGATGACTTGTTTGGTGGAGGATTTACTCTTGTTAGCTAGAAGCGGTGGTGCATCTACAAGTCTTGAAAAAACAGCAATTCCCATACCTGTAGATGAGATTTTGTTTGATGTCGTTGAGAGTTTAAGGTCGGTAGCACAATCTCAACAAGTTACCCTGGAGGCTGATGTCATTGATGGTGTATGGATTAAGGGAGACGCACACCAGTTACAAAGATTATTTGGAAATTTACTAGAAAATGCTCTCCAATATACTCCCAATCAAGGTTTAATTAATGTGAGCATGGTGAGAAGGGATAATTTTGTCGTCATTGAGGTGGTGGATACTGGTATTGGGATTGCTCCTGAATATCTACCCTTAGTATTTAACCGCTTTTGGCGAGGAGATAAAGCTCGTTCTCGCCGTCAAGGTGGTTCGGGTTTGGGTTTAGCTATTGTCCAATCAATTACTCATGCTCATGGTGGTGAAGTTTCCGTGACGAGTAAATTGGGGCGGGGAAGTTGTTTTCTGGTAAAGTTACCAGTAATTTGAGTTACTGGTGGTCTATTTAGGCTGTGGGTTCATTGCCAAAACTTCTCGTCATCATGATTACAACCAAGGCCAGTGCCAAAATTAGTGCTACATTTCTGAGTAAAGAATTATTCCAGTGCTTGATGGCGATCGCAACTACTGCCCAAACTGTGACTCCTGAATAAGCAAAGTCTCGATTTTTTACCGCCATCACTGCGGCGATCGCAAAAGCTACCAACAACATCATAGCAGTCCATAATTCCGCCGTAATTCCCCAACCATTCCATTCTTGCAAATATAACCAAGAAGCCACATTTACAATAGTCGCCACGCTAATCCAGCCCAGATAAATACTAATAGGAAAATGAACGCACCACCTCTTGATCTGAGACACACGCTTTTTCCCAATTTCTAACCGCAAATAGACAGCAATCAAGGGTAGCAGAATTAACAGAATTGCGATTACAGAAAGCCCAAATAGTTGATACAAGAAAAGATAGACCCAGATAATTTGAAAAACAGATGCAAGTACCAACAAATATCCGGTTTTCCGTAAATCTACATCCTGTTTCTGGTTAGGAAGAAATTGGTAAATTCCTAAAGCAAACAAGCCTAAATAAATTAATCCCCAAATAGCAAAAGCATAGTTAGCGGGAATAATCAGCACATCAGCGAATAAAGTATTAGAAGTTTCTCCTATGCTAAGTCCATTGGGAGGAATAATATTTGATACCACGTTCACAGCAAAACCAGCAACAATTGCTATCAGCGTCGCCAGTTGTCGGATAAAATCCTGGTTATTTTTAGATGGGGAATTTTGCATAATATCATTAGATAACTTATATCTTTTAGGACTTACGCAGAAATTACGGAATAACTAACCACAGAGACGCAGAGGACACAGAGGAATCAGAATTTCAGAGAGTTTTTGCGTAAGTCCTGTGTTTGTCTAGTTTTATTTTACCTCTTTATAAATTAGAGCTTGATTATTCCTGATTTTTTTAATCAGATTAATAACTATGTAATCAGATTTATTCTTGATAATTTAAATTAGTTTTTAGTGTGCCAATCTTCAGCTTGTTGGCGAATAGCATCTAATTCTTCAGGAGACATTTTATCTAGGTTCTTTAATATAAAACTCATCCGTCCTTGAGACTTGAGTTGCTCACGGTGTCGGTGCAGAAAATCCCAATAAAAGAAATTGAACGGACAAGCATTTTCACCTATGCGTTGTTTATGGTTATAAACACAACTTTTGCAATAATCACTCATCTTATTGATGTAGTTAGCAGAAGCAGCATAGGGTTTAGATGCTAATATTCCTCCATCGGCAAATAAACCCATACCGATCACATTTGTCTGCATTACCCAGTCATAAGCATCAATAAATGCAGCATGAAACCAATTTTCTATTGCTTGTGGTTCAATTCCCGCAATTAATGCAAAATTACTTAACACCATTAATCGCTGGATATGATGAGCATAACCTGTACGTTGGACTTGGGTGAGAATCTGGTGTAAACAATTCATTTCAGTTTCACCAGTCCAAAAGAACTCCGGTAATGGTTGGCTGTGGTTAAACCAATTGTTTTCTGGGTAATCTGCATCTACAAAATGATAGATTCCACGCATATATTCTCGCCAACCTAATACCTGACGAATAAATCCTTCTACACTATTTAATGGAAGTTGGCGTTGTTTATAAGCTGCTTCCACTGCTTGAATCACTTCTAAAGGTTGGAGTAAACCAATATTTAAGTAAGGGGAAATTAAGCCGTGCCATAGGGTTTCTTCTCCTGTTACCATCGCATCTTGATAAGTGCCAAAATTAGATAAGCGATGTTGAATAAACCAATCTAAAACTTGTAGGGCTTCGTGGCGATTTACTCCCCAATTAAACGGCTCTAAGTTTCCATAGGTGGGAATTTTCAGAGACTTAACTTGAGCAATCACATCAAGGGTAATCTGATCAGGTTTAAACCATTTTACAGGAGGTGTATTTAACTTTCCTTTGGGAGGTTGACGATTTTCTTTATCTAAATTCCACTTTCCTCCTATTGGTTGATCTTCATCCATTAAAACTTGAAATCGCCGCCTTCCTGCTCGATAAAAATCCTCCATTAACAGGCGTTTACGACCAGATGCCCAATTATTAAATTCTGCTGTATTCCACAAAAAATGATTATTAGGAATGAGGCTAATTTCACAAGGAAGGTCTAAATTTTGAATTATCTGGCTGAATGGTCGGTCATTGGGCATCATTACCCGCAATTGGGTAATTCCATTTTCTTCGACCCATGCTTGCAGTGGGGTTGTAAAATCTTCCGCTATTTTGTAGGTAACTGAATATTTGAGTTGGCGCAACTCTTGGGCAAAATGCCGCATTGCTGACCAAATCAAAATTAGCTTTTGTTGATGATAAGGACGGGCTTGGATATATTGTAGTGATTCGATAAAAATTACAGGTACATTTTGTTGATTAGCACAACTTTGTAATGCGGCTTGTTGTTGCGAAAGCTGGTCGCCTAATATCCAAATCCCAATAGTCATTAGTTATAAATAATTAATCAAGTTAAAATTTTAGGTTTTTTGATTCTGGGATTTAAATCTACCAGCAATAAAGTCTCGCTCCTTTAGGTGTTTTGTTTTCCGACTGGTGACTCGCTTACGCCACATTTTAAAACTAGATTCTTTCATTTCTCGCCGCATGAGTTTAATTACCTCTTTTTCTGATAAACCAAATTGAATTTCAATAGCTTCAAAAGGGGTTCTATCTTCCCAAGCCATTTCTATAATGCGATCTATGGTTGCGGAATTGAGTTCGGGTAATTTCATGGGTTTTATCTATTTCGGTTTGGTTTGCGATCAAGATTTTCCAAAGCAGAGCTAGTTTCTCTCAAATTTAAAGCAAGTAGTTGTTCAAAGATTTTTAGACCAATTTCACGGTACTTGTACTGACGATGCAGCTTAATAGCAATTGTCGTGAAAATTTCGGCTGTCCTAACTAATCGTATGACAGGATGCCTGGTTTCAGTACCCACTATGCTCAGTATACTCTGACAAATTTCAGATACTATCTGAGGTTCTGTATCAACTAAATTTTTATCTTCAATTATTTCAATAATATCTGAAGCAGCTTCTAAGAGTATTGGCTTATTATTACACACTGACTTAATTAATTGGTGCATTCCAGAATCTAACTCGAAATGTTCTTGACTACGGTGAAAGACACTAGCTACAACAGCTTGAATAGTTTCAACTGAAGAGGAAGCAAGACAGTAGAGAATTTTTGCTGGAATCTTTCGACATTTATTTTTAACCCACAGATAGCTTGCTGCATGAGCTAAACCGCAGAGAATAGCTTCATTATCCTGGTTTGCAAGATGATGGTGAATTCTTGCCACTGACCATTCATCCTCATATTGGAAATAGTGAATTAGCAACAATTCTCCATAAACTTGATGACAAAAGCTTGAGTCCTCTGCTAAAAGCATTTCTAACCAACCTTGAACTATTTCTTGCGGCTCAAACCATCCAACACTGCGAGAAATAGATAAAAGCGCCCATCTGTAGTAGAGTACTTGAGGACAATTGCGGATTACAGCATCAAACAGTTCAGTTGCTTGAGTGCGATCGCCATTTAATAAAACAGGCATATTTGTTAAAATATCTACCCAAACTGCTGGATGTTGTTCTACTCTTAGCTGAGATTTAATAAATGTTGCCCAATTTTCTAAATCTGGAGGGTTTTGCTTTAAATAACCACCAGCGATCGCTCTTACAATTGCACCTCTACCATCAGGTGGAAAATGTGAGCCACCTAAACCAAAAAGAATTGGTATTTTTAGATCATGTGAACCCTTTTTTTCTTCGTCACGATACTGAGATAAATCTGGTTTTGTATGTGTTGATAACCAATTCTCTAGCAAAGACAGAATTGATTGTGGAAGTCCTTGATTACGTTCTGCGATTTTTTTTAAAGCAGATGCAACAGTTGAGCGGAATTCTTCAGAAATAAATCTACGTTGTTCAAGTCCTTCTATAAGCTGAATCAAATTATTTACTGGAAAATCAGTTTCTGCAAGTTCTTTCAACGTATAACCAGCATACATTTCATGACGCTGTGGCTGAAGTTGTGGAAGAATGCGAAGAAAACGATCTGGATCATCTTTAACTAGTTTACTAAATTCATCAGCCTGTGATGATGCATCCCAAGGACGCATCATATAATCTGTATCTGTTATGTCTGCTAGTTCATTAAATAAGTTCAGCAATTCTTCATCAGATGCACGTTTCATTTCCTCTACTGTCATTCGTGGACCTACACTGTGTGCAATTGTAGAGGAATTTTCTTGTTTTTCATTAATAATCCAAGGAAAGGCACGAATTAATTCGTCGCGCCATCGTTGTGCATCTGAACTTAGATATTGTTCAGGGATGGTGAGTAGAAGCCTAAGTTGAGCTTGACGGTTATACTGTAAAAAACGTAATCGTAAGTCAGGTGAAAGTTCACGATCTTTAAAGTAGTACCTAAAATTACGGATTGCTTGCTCTATGCGAACTATATCTTGGGGTTGGAGATAGGGACAAATTGCTTCTATGAGTAACTTTGTTTCCTTATTAGCCTTACTATAATCTCCTAAATTAAAACGTCTAACATCTCCAAGTAAGTAATCTAATACTAACTGCGATTCCTCAGATGCTATCTCTACTAATCCGCGAGCTATTAAGCGGTGAATCAGCAGTAAATCAGAGCTAATATTTTTATTGACAAAATCTATAAAAGCCTGTGTATCTTGTTTGGCTAGTTGCAAAATAGCCGATAGAACTGCTTGTATAAGTTCTCCTCTGTTAAAATCTAAACTAATTAGGTTATCTTCATTGTATCTAGTTATTTGATAATTATCTTGATCTACAATTCGATTTAATATATCAATCCACCAAGGCCAGACATATTTTAAAAAAGCTTTTGGATTTTTTATAGCAAAAGTTTCTATTTCATGAAAATCTCTTCTACTTTCAAGTAAATTAGTGAAGAAATTTTTTGTATTATGTTTACGGGCATGAACATATCTTTCTGCTTCATCTGCATCAGGTGATAATTCAGGAACTGCTTTATTACTTTCAAAGATAGCTTGTTCTAATTCATAATCCAAATGAGCGCGGATAATTCTTGATGCAAGGTCTGGTAAGTTTTCTACAACTATTTCTGCAATTGCAGAAACATCATACCAATCTATATTGGAACGCCGAATTACTTGTTCAGCGTGGCATACTCTCTTATAATTCCACTCCTGAATTTGCCGCATAATCCTGATACTCAAAAAATCGTATCTTACATCATTCAGCCAATACCTTTCTAGGATATTCCAGACATCATCTACTGCAAACTGAGTCGCTGCGAATAAGATAGAACCACAATAAGCAGCCTCATTAGGTGGCTTTTCTAACCACTGCCAAAACTCAGGACTGTGGCGGAGACGAGTGAACCAACCTGGGCTACCAATCATCGCATCTAAAACTTTGGGTGCTTCTGTATTTGAATTGAGAAGGGGGATGAGAAGTTCAGCCTCAACAGGTTCAGGTTTATTTTGTGACCCTACAAATTCAATCAGTAGTGTATAAATATGGGTTCGCACATTAATCTCGGCATTATTCAACAGTGTTCGCAATTGCTGTTGATACTGGTGGGGAGATGTCCCGCGTACATAATTGAGACTTCTTAACAGAATAGGTCTCACAAACAAACCATCTTGACGTTCCAGCACTAAATCAACCAAAGATGCCGAACCACGGGCAAAAGCACGAGCCAATGTGTAATCGTAGTAAGTTTGATGGCAAAAACCAAGAGTTAAATTATCTTGATTAACCATCAAAATATCTGCTTGCTGAAGATATCGACTGACTTCTATCGAGTCATCGGCTACCGAATTAGGTAACCACAGCACCTCATCCTCTGTCATACGTTGTGCTAATCGCTCTAAAAAGTCAATGTATTTTTCTGGTTTTGGTTGATTGCGAATTCGAGTTTCCCACAACTTATCTAGCAACTTCTGCGAGGAATCAAAAACTTCTCCAGGGTTAGCAACTTCAAGAAATAGCTTCAAATGTAGGGGATTTTGCAGTAACTCTTGTAAAGGTTTCCCCATACTATTGGGTATATGCCCCTCTGTTTCTAACAAAGGAGAAACTTGCCCCCAGGTTGGCAAACTAAGAAATAAAGATTCAAAACCTTTAATCCGAGCAAATTGGCTACCGTGACGGAATTCAAATTCACGGCAAGTTGTAACAATATGGACTCCCTTTGTTCCGGCAAGGGATTCAATCAGGTTTAGTAAAACATTTAATCTTCCCGGTCGTTTATCTAGCAATTCCGCAACTGCATCCAGTTGGTCTATCAATAGTACAATTCGTTCTCTATTGGCAACAGCTTTGATTGCATCTCGTGGATTCATGCTTAGATGAAGCTGGTCATCATTTTGCAAATCTTCAAGGTTATTAATTGTATTGCTGAGATAATCAGCTTTAATTGCCAGTAGCACGTAACCTTGATCAATTACACGATTTCCTAGTGTTGCTAGCAATGCAGATTTTCCAGAACCAGGATCACCAAGAACTATTGTTGTGGAAGAATCTTCTGATTCTATGGGATTGAGAAGTTGCTCTAACTCAGGTCGGTCAATATGTTGATTATTACCTAATGTCCTCTGCCAATTTAGCAATCCTTTAGAAGCATTAAGAAATTCTTCGCGTAAATTTGTGTGGTGGGTTTCGTCTACGGGTGGTAATGGTGATAACGGGATGATTTTACCCAGTGGGGGTTGTGGATGAAGCTTTTGATTTGTGATGTGGTAGTAGAGTTTTTGATATTCTTCGTCTGTATCTAGACAATATACGTTAAAGCCCTGAATTTCAATCGGGATATGGCCTTTATCTTCAGCAGAAAACACAATAGGAATATATTTATCATGCCTGGTAATGTCATTATAAATTTCGTTACAAATAATAGTTGCTTCCCACATCACCCCTCGACCTATCCCTGGTTCCTCTTCACCTCGAAATCGACGATGGTAGACCTGAGTACAAACAATTAGGACAAATTCAGCCCTGATGATTTGATTGCTCATCCACCGAGGCCAAACCTCTGTTGGAGGCTGATGGTGTTCGTCAATTTTACAATCAATTCCCTTAGCTCGTAGGTGATTAGCAAGCTCTAGCACACGCTTTTTGTGTTCTTCTGAATCGTGACTATAGCTAATGAAGACTTTTGGAGCAGTGGAATCAGAATTCATTATCTTCTTGGATGGGGATGGGAATAATTAGCACTTTTAACCATGATAATCGGTTGCCACTCTAGTTGATAGCTTGTACCACTTTTGGAGTGTTTCTTGATCTACCGCTCCGAAGCGTTTATGTTTGCAAGCCGCAACATTTAGGCAAAGTGGGGATTTAGTTTCACCTAACCTACTGTATTCTGGCGAGGCTGACATGATAAATTCAGCTTAGGCGTTGATATCTCCGTTAGGAATTACGGGGGTTTGAGGGATCAGGTTTCGTAAATGTTCGGCGAGTAAATCAACATGGGGTGTTTGCAGCATGGTTAAATGTGTACCTGAAATTAGATGAACATCCACTGCTGTATCTGTAAACTTATCCCAACCTAATGTTTTATCTTCTAGGCGATTCATGTATTCGGCGATCGCTTTTTCTTCGTCACTAATTTCACTCGCACGGAATAAGGTAATGGGAGTTTTGTGACTCAAGGATGGGAAGTAATTACTAAAGGCTTGGGTATGGGTTTTATAAACTTGTACAAAGCCTCGTAATTGAGTTTTATCAGTATCTACGGGGAAAATCTCGGCAATTTTGAGTTGCTCTAGTAAGTAATCTAACTGAGCTTCCGCAGTCAAGGGTTGTAAAGTTTCGTAGTCAATTTGCAGATTAGTCTGAAATAACCTTTCCATAACTTTGGCTACTTGTAACAACCACATAGCATCATCTAATTCCATGACCACGGATGTTTTTACTGGTGCGACAGTATCAAGAATCGCTAACAGCCCCACTTCCTGTCCTTGCTGTAATAATTGCTGCGCCATCTCAAAGGCGACTAAACCACCAAAGGAATGACCCCCTAAGAAATAAGGGCCTTGGGGTTGGACGGTTTGCATAGCTTGGATGTACTCAGATGCAATGTCTTCAATGCGGTGTAGTGGCTGTGATTTTCCGTCTAAACCTTGGGCTTGTAATCCATAAAATGGTTGGTCTGCGCCTAAACTACGGGCTAAATCATATAAGTAGAGGACATTTCCCCCTGCGCCAGGGATGCAGAAGAAGGGGGGATTAGTACCATTGGTTTGAATGGGAACTAGGCTTGACCACAGGGAAGCATCTGTTGACTGGGAGAGTAGATGGGCTAATTCGGCGACGGTGGGGTTTTGGAATAGGGAAGCTAGGGGTAATTGTTTGTGTAATTTTTGGTGAATTAGTGCCATTAAGCGCATGGCTAACAGGGAATGTCCACCAATTTCAAAGAAGTTATCGCGGATTCCTACCCACTCAACCCTTAAAACCTCTGACCAAATTTGTGTGAGTTGCAATTCTAAAGAGTTCCGGGGCGCAACTGCTAACTGTGATGGGTTGATTCCAGTGGGTGAAGGTAGCGATCGCCTATCAACTTTACCACTAGGAGTTAATGGTAGAGTATCCAAGACGACGAATACCGATGGAGTCATGTACTCTGGTAACTGCTGCTGTAAAAATTGCCGCAATTCTGAGGATGTAGCTTGTTGTTCTGGGGTAAAGACGACATAAGCTATCAGGCGTTTCTCGGTAGCAGTTTCCCCTTGGACAATTACAATGGCTTGTTTGACTTGGGGATGATTTTGCAACGCCGTTTCAATTTCACCTAATTCAATGCGGAAACCACGCACCTTCACTTGATTGTCAATGCGTCCCAGGTATTCAATATTGCCATCTGGTAAATATCTGGCTAAATCACCAGTTTTGTACAGACGAATTGGGGAGTCGGCTTTGGCTTCCCTGTGTGTCCAAGTGATGAATTTTTCCTCAGTCAATTCAGGACGGTTAATATATCCTCTTGCAACAGCCACACCACCGATATACAATTCACCCCTGACTCCTGCGGGTACTGGTTGCAGATATTCATCGAGGATGTATGTTTGCGTATTGGCGATCGCCTGACCAATTGGTGGTAAACTCGGCCACTGGCTGACATCATCTCCCAAGGTAAAAGCAGTGACTACATGGGTTTCCGAAGGGCCATACTGGTTATGTAGCTGACAATCTCCCAATCTGTCCATGAAATTCTGCAAAGCAGGTGTAACTTGTAACTGTTCCCCAGCCGTAATAATTTCCCGTAAAGGTGGTAAAGATTCCACATTAGCGGAGACTTCTGCTAACTGCTGCAAAGCCACAAAAGGTAAAAATAATCTGCCGATATCTTCCTGGCTAAGTAAATTTAACAACGCCATCGGATCTTGACGTGTGGTTTCAGATAATAAAACCAACGTTCCCCCAGCGCACCAAGTGGAAAATATTTCTTGACAGGAAACATCAAAACTCACCGGGGCAAATTGTAGAGTTTTCGCCCCAGCGTCCAGATTACTACTACTTATTTGCCACTGCATCAGATTGACTAAAGCACGGTGAGGCATAGCCACCCCCTTGGGTGTACCCGTAGAGCCAGAAGTATAAATTACATAGGCTAAGTTATCTGGTTTTAGTCCCGTAGCTGGGGCTGAAGATGGCAGATTATCTAAAGAAACGGCATCTAAACAAACTATCTGTGCTGTAGTTTCCGGCAGTGTTTCTACTAATTCTGTTGTTGTTAAAAGTACGGCAGATTGGGAATCTGTTAACATATACGCCAAGCGTTCCTGGGGATAAGCCGCATCGAGAGGAACATAAGCACCGCCGGCTTTGAGAATCCCTAATAAACCGACCACTAAATCTAGAGAACGTTCAATGCAGATACCCACTGAGACTTCTGGCTGCACTCCCAAACTCTGCAAGTGGTGCGCCAACTGATTTGCGCGTGCGTCTAACTCTCTGTAGGTGAGTTGGCTGGCTCCAAATACCACAGCGACCTGATCGGGAGTCTTTTCGACTTGAGTAGCAAATAATTCCGGGAGAGATTGCTGAATAGTAGCAACTTCCTGAGCATTCCCTAGTAATTTTTGTTGTTCGGCTACACTCAACAACGGTAACTGAGCAATTGGTGTGGCGGAATCAGCGACAATTCCCATTAACAGAGTTTGGAAATGTGCCATCATCTGATTAATAGTTTCTGGCTCAAACAAATCACTGTTATATTCCCACCAACCTGCAAGACCTTGTTTTGTCTCCCAAATTGACAAAGTTAAATCAAACTTAGCGGTAATATTTTCACTCCCCAAGGGGACAAAACTTAACCCTGGTAATTCCAAATTACCCATAGGTGCATTCTGTAAAATAAACATTACCTGAAACAGAGGGGCGTGGCTAAGTTTGCGTTCTGGTTGCACAGCTTCCACCACTTGCTCAAAGGGTAAATCCTGATGGGCGTAAGCATCCAGGGCTACTTGTTTTACCTGAGTTAATAATTCTGAGAATTTGGGATTACCGGAGATGGTATTTCTCAGGACTAAGGTATTAACAAAAAAGCCAATTAGTGATTCTAATTCTTTGCGGTTGCGGTTGGCGATGGGTGTCCCAATGAGAATATCATCTTGACCTGTGTAACGATGCAACAAGACGACAAAGGCCGCTTGTAAGGTCATAAATAGGGTAGCACCTGCCTGTTGGCTGAGGAGGTTTAGCTGTTCGCTGAGGTCTTTGCGGAGATGGAAGGATAGGCGATCGCCCCGAAAAGTCTGCACAGGGGGACGGGGTTTGTCTGTGGGTAATTCTAATACAGGCGGTGCGCCCGCTAGTTGTTGCTGCCAATAATTCAGCTTATTTTCTAACACTTCCCCAGTTAACCATTGTCTTTGCCACACAGCAAAGTCTGCATACTGAATGGTCAAATCTGCTAAGGGGGAAGATTCACCCACAGCTAAGGCTGCATATATGGCAGACAATTCTGCAATGATTACCCCCATTGACCAACCATCAGCCACAATATGATGCATAGTAAACAGCAACACATGGGAATGTGTATTTAGTTGTAATAGTTTCGCCCTGACTAAAGGCGCTTGGTTGAGATCAAAGGGTGTTTGGGCTTCTTCGGTGCTGAGTTTTTCTACTGCTGCTGGTTGTGCGGCGGTTGATAGTTCTCGCAGGTCGATAACTGTTAAATTGAAGTCGATATCAGGGTTAATGATTTGGACTGGGTTACCATCGACTAAATCAAAACTGGTTCGTAAAATTTCGTGACGTTGGACAATTTCCCGCAGTGTTTTTCTCAGGGCTTCAACTTGCAATTCCCCAGTAATTTGTAAAGCATTGGGCATATTGTAAGTAGAACTCGCCCCTTCTAATTGATAGAGAAACCACAATCGCTGCTGCGCCCATGACATGGGGAGGGGTTCGCCTGTTCTGGCTATGGGTGCGATCGCACTGGCGGTTAATCCGGTTCCAGTTTGGCGTAACTGACTAATCAATTGATCTAGTTCCACCACGCTAGGGGCTTCAAATAAAGACCGTAGGGGTAACTCTACTGCAAATGCTGCTTGTAGGCGAGAAATTACCTGAGTTGCTAACAGAGAATGTCCCCCCAACTCAAAGAAATTATCATAAACACCGATTTCTTCCAGTCCCAAAACCTCAGCCACAATTGCGGCGATTTCTTCCTCCTCTGGGGTGCGGGGAGTCACAAAACTCACTGTCCGACTCAGTTCTAGATTGGGTACTGGTAAAACTACTCGGTCAACTTTACCATTAGGAGTTAAGGGTAATTCACTCAATAACATGAAGGAATTAGGCATCATGTAGCCAGGGAGTTTATCTTTGAGAAAACTCCGCAGTTGTGGCACTAACTTACGTGCTAATTGTCCTTGCAGTAAGTTGTTGGCGTAATTACGTCCGGCTTTGATGGTTTGTGAATCTGCAAAAATTGGGAGAATATCTTGATGTCCTTTAATAAATACCACATCATAGTTACCTTTATTTGTGGCTGACCAATTGATGTGTACTTTTAAGGATAATTCCTCTTCCCACTGCCAAAATTCTTCAGGATCAATGCCGGCTGTTGCTGTTTTTAACGCGGCGTTAAGTTCCCCGACCGTTGACTGTTCCGGCATATCTGCCAACAGTTCTAGCAATTTCATTTCTGTAGTTAATCGCCCGTTGGGGATATTTTTAATCCCGAAAACCTCTGGTGCATCGGTGGTGAGGAATTTTTTAACTAAGGGTAATGTTAAATTATCTTGCTGCCAATCCCACCATTCGGTTACAACTACAGGGGTTACAGCGTTACCGATGTGTAAGGTGACATCATAACGAAATTGGGTAAGTTCATTATGATATTCACCGCGTTTGATTTGAGTCTGCACATGACTAATTTGGGGGAAGCGTTGTTGTAGTGCTGTGAAGAAATCGGGATCAATTACTAGTTCTGAGTCTTGATGCAAATTCCTATGGATGCGTTGCTGTAAGTCTCCTGTGGAGAGTGAGGGGGGTGATTGGGCTAATTGTACGGAAGCGTGGAAGGCTTCGAGTAGGGGTAAACTGCGGACATCGCCGATAAATATGCAGCCTTCTGTGGCGATCGCCTGAAAAGCATTTGCTAGCACCTCCATGAGATAATCAATGCTAGGGAAATACTGGATCACAGAGTTGATCACAACTGTATCAAAGCTTGCCGGTTCTACTCCTTGAAAGTTTTCGGCAGAACGCGCCGCTAATTTGACTTGTGACCAATCTCCGCCCATTAAGCTGATTTGCTGCTGTACATACCGTAAAGCCTGGGGAGAAATATCTGTCCCGTAGTAAGCGGTACACTGGGGCGCAACTTTAAATAGCAGCATCCCCGTTCCACAACCAATCTCTAACACCCGTTGCGGTTGACAATCTAGAATCCTGGCGACTGTAGATTCTAACCATTCCCACATTTCGGCTTTGGGAATCAGTAAACCGGTGCGGCTATCGTTCCAACCAATAATATTGAAGGTAGGATCTGAGTCGGTGGCGGATTCACTGTAACTATCATTAAATACCTGTTGCCATTGTGACAGTTGTGCTGATGCAAATTCCTGGGCTAAGGTGGACTCAGTGCGATCGCCATCCTGCAAGCTAGGGACAATATAAGCTACTAAACGCTTGTCTCCAGGAATATCCTCTCTGGTAATCACCACTGTTTCCCGCACCTCTGGATGTTGAGTCAGGGCGGCTTCCACCTCTCCTAATTCAATCCGAAATCCCCGTACTTTTACTTGGTTGTCTGTGCGTCCCAGGTATTCAATATTGCCATCTGGTCGATACCGTGCCAAATCCCCAGTTTTATACAGACGTGCCTCTGGTTGCTCACTAAAAGGGCTGGGAATAAATTTCTCTGCGGTCAACTCAGGACGATGCAAATATCCCCGCGCTACCCCAGCCCCACCAATGTACAGTTCACCCCTGACTCCAATGGGGACTGGTTGCAAGTATGGGTCTAAAATATATAGCTGGGTGTTAGCAATGGGGCGACCAATTAAAATAGTTTCTGTTAATGAGGTGTCATCTGTGACTTCATAAATACAGCAACCCACCACAGTTTCTGTGGGGCCGTATTCGTTGATTAATCTAGTATTTGGGGCATTTTGTCGCCAAAATTGCAGCGTTTTACCTTGGAGGGCTTCACCACCAATGACAAAGGCGTTAGTTTGTCCCGGTGCTGTTTCTGGGGAAATGATTTGGTTGAGCATTTCCAAATGAGCAGGTGTCAGCTTGACTAAGCTAAACTGACGCTGGGAACTTAAGACATCACACAAGGCTGTAATTTCTTGTTTTTCTGGTAACAGTACTACTTTTCCCCCCACGATTAACGGGGAAAACAGGCTGGTAATTGTCGCATCAAATGCAAAAGAAGACTGTACAGGTGCGCCGTATCCTGAAGCGACATCATAGGCGTTAATACACCAACTGAGATAGTTGACTACTCCTTGGTGAATAATCATTGTCCCCTTGGGTTTCCCTGTGGAACCGGAGGTATAAATTACATAAGCTAAGTTAGCTGATTCTACTGGAGAGATGGGATTGTCTTGGCTATGTTGGGCGATCGCTTGCCAATCGGTATCCAGACAAATTACCTGCTCATGGTCTGGTAAAATATCCCGTAGGTGTGACTGGGTAAGTAACAGAGATACTTGAGAATCTTGCAATAAATAATCCAGGCGATCGCGCGGATAAGCCGGATCTAGGGGTAAATATGCTCCCCCCGCCTTCAATATCCCCAACAAACCCACCACCATATCCCAGGAGCGTTCTGCACAAATCCCCACTAATACCTCAGATCCCACACCCCGGCTTTGCAAATAATGCCCCAACTGATTAGCACGAGCATTTAACTGGGCATAAGTCAAGTTTTCCCCATTCAGCATTTCCACCGCCACAGCATCCGGTGTGCGTTCCACCTGAGCCTCAAACAACTGATGCAGACATAACTCACTAGGATACTCTTCAGCCGTATCATTCCATTCCCTGAGTAACTGTTGCTGTTCTCTCTCAGTTAATATTGGTAAATAGGCAATCTGTTGATCCGGATTAGCAACTACAGCTGTCAATAAAATCTGCAAATGCTCTGCCATTCTGATGATTGTAGACTCATCAAACAAATCGCGGTTATATTCCCAAACTCCCTCTAATCCTCCTGCTGTTTCTACCCAGGTAAGAGTTAAATCACGTTTAGCTGTGGCTGAACCAATATCTAAGGATGTTAACTCCAAATCCGATAATTTTGATGAACCTGTGGGTGCATTTTGTAATACCAACATTACCTGAAACAATGGATTATGATCCATATTTCGCTCTGGCTGTATAGCTTCCACCACCTGCTCAAAGGGTACATCTTGATGTTCGTAAGCCTCCAGCGCTACTTTTTGCACCTGTTGCAGAACTTCGCTAAATTTTAGCTGACCATTCACCTTAGTTCGCAACACTAAAGTATTAACAAAAAAGCCAATTAATGGTTCTATTTCTTGACGGTTACGGTTAGCGATGGGAGTACCCACCAGAAGATCATCCTGACCAGTGTAGCGATGTAGTAATGTGACAAATACCGCCTGTAAAGTCATAAACAGAGTTACCCCTGTTTTTTGACTCAAACTCAAAATTTGCTGTGTTAGCTGACTGCTGACAGTGAATGTATAGTTACCACCCCGAAAAGACTCCACCGGTGGGCGCGGTCTATCTGTCGGGAGTTCTAATAAAGGCGGCGCACCAGCTAATTTTTGCCGCCAGTAATGAATTTTAGTCGCTAAAACTTCCCCACTCAACCATTTTCTTTGCCACACAGCGAAGTCTGCATATTGAATAGCTAACTCTGGTAAGGGCGAGGGTTGACCATTCACAAAAGCCGGATAAAGGGTAGATACTTCTTGAATAAATACCCCCATTGACCAGCCATCAACAGCAATATGATGTACAGTCAGCAACAAAACATGGGAAGTTTCACCTAAGCGCAGAATTTGACCGCGAATTAATGGCGGTTCTTGGAGATTAAAGGGTTTGTCTGCTTCTGCGTCTACTATTTCTTGAACTTTGGTAGCTTGTGCTGCATCTGATAAACTTTGCAAGTCCACCACTGGTAAAGTTACCGTGACAGTAGGATGAATCACCTGCACAGGGCTATCATTAATTTTCTCAAAACTAGTTCTTAAAACTTCGTGACGACGAACAATCTCAATTATGGTTTGCTCTAAGGCCGGAATATTTAGCTCACCAGTTATTTTTAAAGCAGTTGGGGTATTGTATGTAGCGCTAGGCCCCACTAATTGATCTAAAAACCACAATCGCTGTTGAGCAAAAGATAAAGGAATTAATTGGTCTCTAGCTACAGAAACCAGGGGGTGAGTTGGAGTTTTTTGCTGATTATTTGTCGGAGAATTTTTATTCTGCATTTGCAGTTTTTTCAGAACTAATTCACGCTGTTCGGGTGATAAATAATCTAGGCGTTTTAATAAATCGCTCATGAGTTTTGAGTGGAATTTAAAATTATTTGTATTTAGGAATTTCTTCCCAGTGGATTTGTAGATTTTGCGAATGCTGATAAAAATCTGTCTCTTGACTGATAACTGATAACTGATAACTGATAACTGAGAGAGGAATAAATCCCTCTCTACAAACGCGATTTTTTAGTTTACTAGCTTCTCACACAAACTATCTATTTCTTCGCTTCTGTCTTCAATTATTTGCTTGGCTACTTGCGCCAGTATCCGAATATTATAAGATTTGGCATTATCAATGGATTCTAGACTTTCGTCTAAATACCCCTGGAAACGATAATATTGTTGTTCTGACTTGTCCTCATGTTGGGGTAATAAGTCTTCTACTTGACTAGATATAGCTTCAGTTCCAGCATCTAGAAGAATATTAAACATTGGTCTACTCCAACCTAGCAAGCCCCAATTTTTAGCTTCATCATAGGGATATTTCTTGCTCAGTGAACCGGTTCCTAAAGACAGCACTAGAGTATTATCAAGACCCCAAGTTTCCTCACCTCTTTGTTTGGCAGCTTTAGCACGCAAAATAGATTCTACCACGGCTAAACTAGTAGGATTGTTAGCAACCATTCCCCCATCTACTAATGTGTAATAACCACTTTTGTTGTGTGCTGTGGCGATGCGATATGGAGGAAAATAGGTAGGAGTAGCGGTGGTAGCCATTGCTGCTTCTCTCATGGTGAAGCCTTCACACACTTTTCGTAATGTTCGAGAATCTATATTTTCTTCCTCGATATTGCTAGTAAAAAAAACTGGCATTCGTTTCTCAATATCATAGCTGGGGATCAGAACTTCTGTGAGAGATTCTACGATTTTGGTTTTACCAAAATATTGTTGGAAGATTTCGTCTTTACCTTGGGAAGTATATTTGGGTTTGAGAATTTCATCAAAATCTCCCAAAAGTTCTTCATAAAATGTCTCATAAAATATGACGTTGCCATACTCAGAGAAAATACTCACTAGGTCTTGAGCAGTATATGCAGGTTTTTCAATTCCTAATATACTGGCTTTACTGGTGAGGTCTGTTTTAGGTTTAGTTAAACCTAGCGCTAGGACTCCTCCGGTTGAAGTTCCGGCTATGAGGTCAAACAAATTAGCAATAGGTTGTTCGGTACGTCTTTCAATTTCTCGGAGAATAATGGCGGGAATAATTCCCCGAATCCCACCACCATCAATGGATAAAATTTTATATGGGTACTTCACATTATTATTTTTTGATTTTTGTTTAGCCTTGGTTGATTTAGGCTTTTCTTGGGTAATCTCTGATGCTTGGTCTGTCATGGGTGTTGGGTTTTGAGTAATTTTTACAGGTTGTGTTTTTGCAGAGTTTTGATCATCTGGTTGCTTTGCAGGTAGTTCTGGGCTGTTGATGGTGATTTCAGTTTCTACCCAAGCAAAGTTACCAATCATATTTCCGTGATTGGCATTATTTGTTTTATCTTCTACTATTAATTTCGATCCGTCGTTTAATGGCCAATAACCTATTAAGCCGTCTTCGTTACCAATTAGTGGATGAGCCATATCAGCTTTGATTTCTGCTGCGGAACGAGTTTTGTTCCAAATGCGAACTTCGGCAATTTGACCTTGAAAGGGATAGGCTTCATTATCATCTTTATATATCCCAATTACTGCGTCGTTTTCGGGAGTATAATCAATGCGCTTATCTATCAAAACTTTGGTTGCTGCTTCTACGCCATCAACGTATACTCTCATGCGTTTGCCGTCATAAGTGCCGGCGATGTGATGCCAATGATTTAGTTTGATAGAATCTATTTTAGAACTGAGATATTGCATCCTTTTGGCTTGAGTTTTTAAGCCAAAGAAAATTCCGCTTTTACCATCTAGGAGTAAGCCATATCCACTGGCAATTGTGTTAGTATGAAAGATGTTGGTGATAATTCCGGTGCGCCTTCTTTGGGCTTGGCAATTAATCCACGCTTCTACAGTAATTCGCTGGCTAATTTTAAATTCGGGTTTTCGACCCAGGTCTATATAAAAGTCTTCGCCATTAAATACTAATCTGGGCTGGATTAGTGGGTTTTCTGGTGCTGCGACTGGGCTGGTTTCCGTGGGGTTAAATACTAATTCTGATTGGATAGGTTCGTTTTCTTCTTCTGTGGTTTCTTGTGTTTCGCTATCTGGAATGATAATTACAGAAGCTAAATTTTGAGTATTTGTTAACTTCCCTAAACGATAGTAAAGGCGATCGCTACCGACATGAGTTTCTAAACAGTTACCTTGGTGATCGAGGCTAATACTCGTTAAAGCGCCTGTATCATATTCTTGACTTGCGCTCCATGTTACTGTCTGATTCTCAACATCGAGTTTCCCTAAACGATAATATAGGCGATCGCTACCGACATGAGTTTCTAAACAGTTACCTTGGTGATCGAGGCTAATACTGGTTAAAGCGCCTGTATCATATTCTTGACTTGCGCTCCATGTTACTGTCTGATTTTCAACATCGAGTTTCCCGACGCGATAATATAGGCGATCGCTACCGACATGAGTTTCCAAACAGTTACCTTGGTGATCGAGGCTAATACTCGTTAAGGAACCTGTATCATATTCTTGACTTGCGCTCCATGTTACTGTCTGATTTTCAACATCGAGTTTCCCGACGCGATAATATAGGCGATCGC
>NZ_JAYGHG010000017.1:85414-89773 GCF_034931085.1 Nodularia harveyana UHCC-0300
AAACAGTTACCTTGGTGATCGAGGCTAATACTCGTTAAGGAACCTGTATCATATTCTTGACTTGCGCTCCATGTTACTGTCTGATTTTCAACATCGAGTTTCCCGACGCGATAATATAGGCGATCGCTACCGACATGAGTTTCTAAACAGTTACCTTGGTCATCGAGGCTAATACTGGTTAAAGCACCTGTATCGTATTCTTGACTTGCGCCCCAAGCTAATGGATGAATTATTTCTGAAACTGCCATAATTTTTTTGAAACTGCCATAATTTTTTTTCCAGGCAATCACCGGAGATTGTTATTTTCAGATTCCGGATGTTTCACAAGCCTTTTATCCTACAACCGATTTTAGCCACTTATGGGATTATTTCTGAATTTATTTTCCAAATATTAATTAAATATAGGACTTACGCACAAGTCACAGAATCATGAACCACAAACAGCAGCCTCTCTCCTTAGTAGAGCCAAAGAGACTATAGGTCTCTAGAAATCTTTCTTTCCCAATTGCAGGTTTTTCTTCTAAAAACAGGTTTGTAGTGAATAGCTTTCTCCTCAACTTGAGGCTTTCAGCTTCCACTACAAACTATAAACTACTCTGAACAATCAATCACCGGAAATACTTTATTTAGATTTCCTCAGTCTGGGGACCAATAGCGGGGATAGTTGATGCTGATTCTGACTTATCTGAGTTAGTGATGTTACTTCTGAGGTTATGCTTCAATTCGTCAGAGATGGGCAACTCTCTAATTTCTTTGAAAATACCACTGAGAGGTTCCTCTTTACTACGTTCTTTATAAACAGCAGTCAGTAGAGCCTCAATTCCATATCCTGCTAAATAGTCACCAACCAGAGTCACTATTCCCAAAACTGTTAGACCACCGAGCATACCGAATGGACCACCTAGTGTAGCTAAAATCAGAGGTATAGCCACATGGCGCTCCGCACCTGATACAGCCAACATGACGACTAGAATTACACCAGGTAGACCGAAAGATGCCAGCTTTTTGACAATTTCATCCATAATAATCACCTAAATAGATTAAACTAAAGAACTTGATTAAAGGGTTCTGTTGTTACCAACCCTGCTTATGAATCTTAGTTAAACCTAAGACAATTCACTTGCAGGTTTACCCTAAGTATACTCAGATAGATTTTGACAGTTCCCAGAAAATTTCAATTTCGGGAATTTTTGCTATGGCTACACTACGTCAGCAATCACCGAGAGAGCCAAAATGCCTCAAGGGTTAGTCTATGTAGCAGCATTTAAGATTACTTTACCCTTAGCAAGGGTACACAGACTACCAAAAGACGTTGTAGAAAGATTTCAGGAAACTCTGACTACGATTCCCACATTTTTTAGGCTATGTGGTGGAAGAATTTCCAGGCTGGAAGCAAGTGGCGGTAGAATATTTAGGGTCTTTTCTACCAGGGTTGTGGAGGCAGAATTGTCCACTCTTACTTACTTCGTTTTTTGTTTGCGCTCTATAGCGTTATAGTCATTTTAGCATTTTACGGCAGATAAAGTCGGTAATTCGCTGATATACCCTGAATAAAGCGCGGGGGCTTGACTAAGTAACGTCTCGTAGATTCAACAATTCTGTTTAATTTGTAGCTTCTTGCTAAAGTATACAAGATTTACCTGCATAAGTGTCAGTGATTTAATCTTGTATGCTTAATTTATCATTAAAATAATTTAAGCATTGTTTCGCCCTACCTTAGTAAACTGTGATTTTTCATAGCTGGGTTAGTCTGGGTCAAAGCTACTTTAAATTGTACTGAGTTTTTCTCCCAATTAAAGAGGAGTCCTATAGTACAATTAAACACGTTAGCTTTTACTTACTACATAAATAATTAAAAGTTGTAAATTTTCATCAGCCAGTGATGAATTTTACTTATACAGGACTTACGCAACAATTGCCGAGAATCTTGATTTATCAAACCGCCAACCCGCGCGCAGCGATGCCCGCAAGGGCTGTAGAACGCCAAGAAAAAGTAGATTATGCTTAAGTCCTATTATATCTTACCGCTTAAAGTATATTTGAATACTTTAACTAGTAAGTGCAGTCGTTAATCTTTAAATTGTGAATTAATTCTTGATAATTATGGACTACTTTATTGATGATTTAAATCAAGTTGCCAGTGTACGTCAACAAATCTCTGAGTGTTTAGCACAGATGTCTGAGACTCTAGCGCAATCTGAGGTTATGGGCAGTTTAAATTCAGATATAGAAAATATTAACTTAGCTAGCGAAAATCTCCATCGGGGTGTATTTCGTCTGCTAGTTTTAGGCGATATGAAACGGGGGAAAAGTACATTTATCAATGCTTTAATCGGCGAAAATGTCCTACCCAATGCAGTAAATCCCTGTACGGCAATTCTCACGATATTACGTTACGGCGAGCAGAAACAGGTCACTGTTTATTTTAAGGATGAACGAAGTCCTGAACAATTGGAATTTAAAGATTTCAAGGAGAAATACACTATTGATCCCAAGGAAAATAAAAAATCAGACAAACAGAAGCCTTCAGTATTTACTGGAGTGAGTCACGCGATCATGGAGTATCCATTATCCCTTTTATCTAAGGGTTTGGAAATTATCGATAGTCCAGGACTGAATGATACAGAAGACAGAAATGAATTATCCCTGGGATATATAAATAATTGTCATGCCGTTTTGTTTGTCATGAGGGCATCCCAACCCTATACATTAGCAGAACACCGCTACCTGGAAAACTATATTAAGGGTCGTGGGTTGACGGTGTTTTTTATAATTAATGGTTGGGATCAGATCCAAGAAGGAATTTTAGATCCAGATGATCAAGAAGAACTGCAAGCAGCAGAAATGCAGTTACGACAGTTGTTTGAGTCGAACTTATCACGGTACTGTGAAATTAACGGTGTAAATGTTTATTCTCAGCGAGTCTTTGAAGTTTCGGCCATTAATGCTTTGAGGAGGAAGATTAAGAATAAAGAAGCTTCCTTAGAGGGTACGGGGTTTCCAGAATTTTGGCGATCGCTAAATATATTTTTAACTCAGGATAGAGCGATCGCCGAACTACAACCAGCCTTAATTCTGGCACAGCAAACCTACAATAACATTCAAGCCGCCATTCAACGCCGACTTTCCTTACTAAATGAAGATGTTAGTGAAAGGAAACAGCGAATTAATTCCGTAGAACCAGAATTTCAAGAGTTGGGCATGATTCGTGATCAATTTCAACAAGAAATTATCACAGTTAGAGACATTCAAGCCCAGACAATTTCTGAATCCTTGCGTTCCTACATTCTGAATTTGAGTAGTACCTTTGAAGTTGACTTTTTGCAATACCAGCCAAGTTTACAGTTTTTCGACTTTTTGAATAAAGATAAACGGGAAGCCTTTAACGCAGCACTGAAAGAAGCCTTTGAGCAATACACCGCCGATAAAATCGCTGGGTGGACTTTGACTGTAGAACAAGATATGAATGCAGCCTTTGTCCAACTTTCCAGAAGTGCAGCCCAGTATGGTGCTACTTACAGCAAAGTCACACATCAAATTGCCAAGAAATTATCGGGAAAAGAACTAAAATTGACATCCCAGACAGATGATGAAGAAGCAGATTCACCAACTTGGACAAAATGGGCAATGGGGTTATTGTCTCTGTCTAGGGGTAACATTGCTGGTGTAGCTATGGCGCAAGTCGGCTTTGATTGGAAAAATATTTTACTGAACTACATCACAGCAATTGGTGTGAACAGTGTAACCACCAGCATCACCGGTGTATTCCTCGGCCCTGTTGGTTTGGCTTTGTTGGGTATGGGTATAGGCTTTCTCCAGGCTGATCAGGCGAGGCAAAAATTAGTACAGACCACGCAAAAGGAATTAATCAAATATTTACCACAAGTTGCAGAGGCATATTTACCCAGAATTCGCCAGGGGGTAGCAGAATGTTTTAATACTTACGAACGAGAAGTCATCGAACATATCAATAAAGATATCGCCGACAGAAAACAAGAGTTAGATAACTTGCTCGATGAAAAAATGACCCATGAAATTAATCTCCAATCCGAATCCCAGCGTTTGCAAGCAGTGGAAGCAGAAATTTACCAACAGCTACAGCAGATAGAAAAAATTTCTGGCGTTATTCTCCAAAAAACAGTAACTAAATAGCATTTGTTTTAAGTCTGTCATTTTAAAAAATCAGGGTTTTGACGTTGACATACTCCCCGCCCCAGAAGGGACAGGGATTATAGGATACTGGCGGAAAATGCGGACTCAAGCCCGTCTAACTTTTCCTCTCCTACTGGAAAATGCCCTCACCAGTTGGATTATTCCAAACTACCAGAGTTGGTTTTCTGACTTTAGGCTTCGTAGAAC
>NZ_JAYGHG010000018.1:0-89160 GCF_034931085.1 Nodularia harveyana UHCC-0300
AGTTTGGAATAATCCAACTGGTGAGGGCATTTTCCAGTAGGAGAGGAAAAGTTAGACGGGCTTGAGTCCGCATTTTCCGCCAGTATCCTAGAATCCCTGTCCCTTCTGGGGCGGGGAGTATGTCAAAAAAGAACACCCTTTTCAAATGTATATCAGATACTCAGACGATTTCCAGAGAGTTTATATCCCCAAAATTTAATTTAATTAAAAATATTTGAGTTATTGAGGTTTTGCTAGTTGAGCGTTGCAATTATTCATGAGCAAAGCTATTTTACCTGACTCACGACCCATCTCCGATTTTCACCATCCCATAACAGGTAAAAAGTCACAGAGCCAGGAACTTGCTTCCCATTTTTCATCAAATATTGAAACCTAGCATTGACGGTGGCGGTGTCTGTACTAGCTTGTAACAAACTCACTTGTTCAACATTGACGCGCGCTACTTTTTCCCCCCACCAATCGATATAGGAAAGATAACCATCTGGATGGAGACGTTGATTACTTTGGAGGTTGGGAGCTAGTTGATTCCACGCAGTTTCATATTCACCCTGATTAATATTTGCATAATAATTCTGCACAGATGCGGCTGGGGATGGTCTATCAATTACTGGCTGGATTACCGGAGAAGGAGAAGGCGTAACTGTTAGGGAAGGTGGGGGATTTAGAGGTTGTGTAACTTCCTCTTGTTCAATGGGATTTGGAGAAGGTTCTGTAATTCTGGCAATTGGAGAATTTACAGGTGGCGTAACATTTGGCACTTCATTCCGGTTTATTGCAGATTCTTGAAATGAATCTGTTGACTGGGTAACTGGTTGTGGTGGTTTGTTGAGGGCAAAACCAATAATAATAGAACCACCTATTAAACCACCCACAATTAAACTGCCCAGAAAAATTCCCTTTTGTCCATTAGCTGGTTGAGGAGGTTGAGAGGTTGAGCCTGGGCTAACAGCAACTGTAGATTGAGATGAAGCGGAAGGCGGTATTGTTGAGGCTATTGGGTGTTGATAAGGTACTGTGGGAGGTATGCTGGATGATGCCAATTGTAATGCATTTAACATTTCTTTAGCAGTGGGAAAGCGATCGCGTGGGTGATAGGCGATCGCCCGGTCTATAACTGCTGCTAATGTAGGATTAATCTGACTAGCATACTGTCGCCAAACAATCTCACCTGTCTGAGAATCTGACTCTAATTCCTGGGGCTGTTTTCCAGTTAACAAATAAATTGCTGTCAGTCCCAAACTATATAAATCACTAGAATAAACTGGTCTCCCTGCGGCTTGTTCACTGGGCATATATCCAGGTGTCCCAATCACAATCGAACTGGTAGGATTACCTTGGGAATTAACCACCGTTCCCATAGATTCCCGCACCGCACCAAAATCAATTAACACCGATTTATGATCATGATCACGGATAATAATATTATCCGGTTTAATATCGCGGTGAACAATGCGTTGCGAGTGGACGTACTCTAACACTGGTAATAAATCCGCCAAAACTTGCCGCACTGCATTTTCACTAAACAACCCCTGCTTTTGCAGTTTTGCTGTGAGGGTATCACCTTCAATCCATTCTTGAACCAAATAGAATTGTCCCTCTAACCGAAAGTAAGCATACAGCGTCGGTATTTGGTCAGTACATCCACCCAAATCTTCTAAAATTGCTGCTTCCCGTTGAAAGCGTTCTTGCACCAATTGGTAAATCTGCTGATTATTTTGAATTGGTCTTAACTGTTTAATTACACAGCGACGTTGGGAAGGCATTTGAGTATCTTCCGCCAAAAAAGTTTCTCCAAACCCACCACTTCCTAAAGTCCGAATCACCTGATAACGGTTATTCAGCAGATCATGCATAAATTATCGACCTTTAGTGCAAAAATCATGTTATCTATCTTACCCTGAAACTCCGCGTACCTCTGCGTTTAACTTTGCGCCCCTTTGCGTTTAAACTCCCCCTCCTCAAATTACTTTAAATCCAACAATCCCTCCTCCTTCAACTTAGGACTAAAACGAAATTGTTCTTGCAAACCCCGTTCCTTCAACACCAATAAAATTTCCGCTTCCACTCGCCGGGCAATATTTTTAAGTATTTTCATTTGCGCCAACTCATCATTAGCAGGATGATGATATTTTTCAGCTTCTTCAGATGTCATTAATGGTTTAACATTTATAGGCTGTGTCCATTCATCCTTATAATTGGCATTACCTAAAGGAACAGTACCATTTTCAGCAATCCAAGCATTTTCAATATTTTCTAAAACCGCCCGACTAGGACGTGAAATAGTTTGAACTTTCACCCAATAACACTGTTTAGGCTGACGGATTAAATGCTGCTTAAGACTCAGGTAAACATCACGGGAATATCCCACAAATTGCAGCACTTTTCCCTCATCAAAGATGGCATATACTCCAATTTTTCCTTGATGAGTTTCTGGTATACAACCCTGGTCATCAATATAAGGAGAAAATTCGATATCTGCCAAGGTAGAAATGTTGATTTCAGTAGTCATATATAAAATCTAAAAATTACTATTTATCCTGATAACGAGCAACAACACGTTTTGTCATTCACCAAGTTTTTTATAAATTGCACAAAGACGACTAGGTTGAAAAATTTTGGCAGTAAACATGAAATTTGGAGGTACATTGATAATGACATATTCATCAGAATCATGATATTTTTCGAATGTTGCTGGCATTCCTTTAGGGGTAGAGAAGCTGTAGGGAACTGGCTGAAAAAGTAATTCTGTGAATTCCACTGCTCCAGATTTTGACTGTTGACAAACTTGTTGTAAGAATGATTCAGTTTTTAATAAATTGAAGAGAGTTGTTTCTGCTTGTGTTTCTAAAGTGAAACTACTATCAAAATTGTGGATGATTTTAAAAGGCATGATGTCTATGGGTAGTTTATTGACCGAAAATAATGGGATACAAGCCCGGTCACTTCGACAGGTGTTACAGTGAGCCTGCGATGCCCTGAGCCTGTCGAAGGGTCGAACTGCTCAGTGCATCGCGTTCTAGGACGGCTTTATGTTAAAATTTGGGCATAGTCGCCATAGGGCATTGGGAGACTTTAAACGGACATGGAGGGACGATAAGACCACTTGTGGCGTGTTCCAGCGAAGTGTCAAGGAATCCTCGCTTCTTTAGGACGAGGAGGTATGTCAATAACGAATAAATAAATCCTGATCAAAATTTACCCCAAGCCTCTCCTTAGTCAAGAGGGTGAGCAGAAATTTTAGCTATATATTACCATAGTTGGATTCTGGGACTGCTGACAGCTAGGAGAAGTTTGACAGGATTAAGAATAGTTAAGTCCAGCAGATTTATCCCTACCGTAATGACAGTTATCACAAGTAATTAAAAAATAAAAAGGCAAAAGAAGTTTTTCCTTTGCCTTTAATCTATGAAGTTTTAGGTATTAGCCCTTGGAATCTGCTCAGGGCTGACTTTGATTTTAGTAATCATCATCATCCTCATCTATTTCCTCGTAATCATCTTCTTCATCTTCATCGTCTACGAGGTCGCTAATTTCATCAGCAATCAAATCGTCGTCTTCATCCAACGCGGGTTTGTCAGTGCGGCGAGAACCAGCAGCGCCAAAGCTAGTTTCAGTCAACCCAGGGGAATCTAAATTGTAGGTGCGGGCTGTGCGGTCATCCAATACCATATCCATTGGGTCATCAGGCTCATCCAACACCCCACTGGTTTCAGCGATCGCATATTCATCAATCGCCCCCGGTTCCTCGTAGGTATTGTAGCCAGTACCAGCCGGAATCAACCGCCCAATAATCACATTCTCCTTCAAGCCCCGCAGCCAATCAGATTTACCCTCAATGGCCGCCTCAGTTAATACCCTGGTGGTCTCCTGGAAGGAAGCCGCCGAAATAAAGCTGTCGGTATTCAACGAAGCCTTAGTAATCCCCAACAACACTGGGGTATATTGCGCCCGCGCCCCGCCAGTAATGGCCATGGCCTCGTTCACCTGCTCCACTTGGCGCAGTTCCACCAACTCCCCAGGCAGCATGGTCGTGTCTCCACCATCATCAATGCGGACTTTATTGGTCATCTGGCGCACAATCACCTCAATGTGCTTATCCGCAATATCAATGCCCTGGGACTGATACACCATCTGCACCTCATTCACCAAAAAGGTCTGCACCTTTTGCAAGGCATGACTAGCACAGGCATAAACCCCATCTTCCGAACCCAGACTAAAGAACACCTCTAAAATTTCATGGGGATTGGAGGGGCCATCACTCAACGGTTCACCAGCCGAAACCATCGAACCATCCGGCATCATCAAATTCTGCCCAGGTCCCAGAGGATAATCCGTCACCACCCCATTGGGTTCAATGATCTTCGCGGCGATCGCCTCATCACCACCATCCGCATAGACCACCTGCAACTCCCCAGAACGCCGCACCAAAATACAGGCTTCCTTCGGCTTCCGGGCTTCCAACAACTCCTCAATCCGGGGCAGACCTTGGATAATATCCCCAGTTTTCGCCCGTTCAAACACCAACAACACCAAGTTATCGCCCCGTTGTACCAAATCCCCATCTTCTATCTGCAACACCGCCCCAGGGCTGACTCGGTAAGGACGACCCACACGGATATGGATGGCATATTGTTGACTTGTGCCGAGCGCAGCCGAAGTAGCCGAGAGTGGGGAGTCGGAAGAAGAGGAAAGGTTCTCCCCCTTGCTCCCTGCTCCCTGCTCCCCTGCTTCTTTTACTTCCAACACCTGCCCCGAATCCTCAGCGAAAATTCCCGGCGCAATTTCCGCACCTTCCACCAACAAATCACCCCGTTTCACAGTCGGTTGGGCGCTGGTGTGCATAATCATTTTGTCAGTATCCCGCAATACCAAACAGCGACGCACCGCTTCTGTGTCCTGCTTCACACCCCGAACAATACCGCCTTCCTTGCCCAAAATTTTAGTCCGAGCCACCACAGCCCCTGGTGCAATGCTGTCGCCATCTGCCACTTCCAAACTTGTCTGGGTACTACCTTGGGTAGCATCAGCAGTAATATCGCGGCGAATTACCAGAGATTCCAAAATCACCAGCTGCAACCGTTGAATCTCTGGATTTGAACTATCCTCAGTCAATTCAATATCGGCTGCCAAAGGAGAACTAGAATGTTCCTGGTCTGTATCCTGTTCAATTTCCAATACCAACTGCGTCCGCAATAGCTCCACCCCATCCACAGACTTCACCCGCTCAGAATCCTTGTAGGGCAGTCTCTGCACAGCCCGCATTTGAATTGAACGTCCGGTATGTTGACTAATGGAAGCAGTAGAAGGAACATCGGGGTTAGTGGGAACGGCAAACTCCACCACCGGACGGCTCAACAACGCTGGTCCCTCTGGAGACTCTACATACTGGATGTAGCGTAACTCCGTGGCCACATTCCCCTCAAATTCCTCACCCGGTTGCACAAAGGTGTTATCCCTCCCCATCACCGCCTCTGGTTCATCCACCATCAGCAGTTCACCGGGCTTAATTACTACCTCTCGCAGAATGTCGTTCTTCTGGGTAACTTCAATTACCCCACTGTTTTGGCAGAAGATATCCTTCACAACCTCGGTGCCGGCTTCTACAAACTGCCCATCTTCCACTAACAGTAAGGAGATATCCTTATTCACCTCGTGGGTTTCTTCGGGAATCCACAACAAAGTCCCACCGGCTACCACTTCGTAACCCAGTTTGGCTTTGCCCTTCTTCTGCACTTCCACCCCAGCAAACTTGAGGAATCCCCCAGTGTTGGTGCGATAGCGCTCGTCAATCAACTCCGCCACCACCTGACCATTCTGCACCTTGGTTCCTGGGGTCGCTCGCAGGTTAAATACCTGGTTATTGCCAGTGGTAATTAAATAGTGGTTGCGCCCTTGGGAACTTTCCACTGTGACTGTGGCTTGGTCTAACACCACCGAAGCGGTAATAATTTCAATTTCTCTGGTACTCTTACCAGGGGTAGCTTCGGGCAACCGCACCACACCACCGTGGACACTGGTTAATTTGGTTTCTGCCAATACTCCCTGTTCGGCAATGCGATCGCCATTTTTGACTACCAATTCTGCACCAGGAGGCAGGTTATAAACCTCTCCCGATAACACCCAAATTAATCCCCCTCTGGCGGCTGTGGTGGTGGTGTTTCCCTGACGGTCGGTTTTTTGTTCGGGAACCACTTCGGCAAATTTCACTTCCCCTGCCAAATCCGAAGCCACATCTTTCACGGCTTTTTCGGTATTTGTCCGAGTTGTGCGCCCACCCAGGGCAACTTCTGCCAACAACTGCCCAATTTTTACCTGCTGTCCTTCGTGGACATAGAGGGTGGAACCTTGGGTAACATTAATTTCCTGTGGCTCTTTTGTCCCCGCCCCGTCTTTTTTGGGTTCTAAATTAATGATGCCGTTAGCTTCTACATACAGCGCATCTTCCCCGTGGCGGGTGCGATAGGTTCTGGTGCGTAATTTCCGGGGTAAACGGATTGTTCCTTCGGTTTTAGAACGCACTTGCTGCGCTACTTCCCCTGTAAATACGCCCCCAGTGTGGAATGTCCGCATGGTCAACTGTGTACCGGGTTCACCGATACTCTGGGCGGCGATAATCCCCACTGCTTCCCCCAGGTCTACCATTTTGGCATGGGCTAAACTCCAGCCGTAGCAATGTTGACACACCGAACGCGCCGCTTCACAGGTAAGGGGCGATCGCGCCATGACTTGGGTAACACCGGCTTTATGAATCTCCGTGGCTAAATCATCGGATACAGGAGTATTGCGGGGAGCAATCATTTCTCCCGTGGTGGGGTGTACCACATCCTCAGCAATTACCCTGCCTAGCAAACGTTGCGCCAGGGGAATCAAGATTTTGCCCCCTTCTGTCATGGCCTGGACTGGAATCCCCCTGGTAGTACCGCAGTCAAATTCCCGAATAATTACATCTTGGGAGACATCCACCAGACGACGGGTAAGATAACCAGAGTCAGCAGTACGTAATGCCGTATCTACCAACCCTTTTCTCGCCCCATAGGAGGAAATAATATATTCGGTGACGGTCAGACCTTCACGGAAGTTGGTTTTAATGGGCAAGTCAATGATTTCCCCTTGGGGATCTGCCATCAGTCCCCGCATTCCCACCAACTGCCGCACCTGGGAGATGTTCCCCCGCGCCCCAGAGAAGGCCATCATGTATACCGAGTTCAGGGGGTCGGTTTTTTTAAAGTGAACCACCACTTCATCTTTCAGTGCTTCACTGGTTCCATTCCAGGTATCAATTACTTTCTGGAAACGTTCTACTTCCGTAATTTCCCCCCGTTGGTAACGAGTTTCCGTCGCCCGAATTTCTTCCTCTGCGGCATCCAGGAGCGATCGCTTTGTGGGGGGAATCATCAAATCATCCACACTGATAGAAACCCCGGCCTTCGTCGCATAGCGAAAACCCAACTCCTTCAACTTATCTGCCATCACCGCCGTCCGCGCCGTCCCATAATGGGTAAACGCCCAAGAAATCAACTTCCTCAGTTGACCTTTATCAACCACACGATTGCGAAAAACAGGCTTTTCATTAATCATTTCATTAGTCATTTCATTAATCCTTAATCAGTTATCAGTGAACAGTGAACAGTGAACAGTGAAAAGTTAACAATTATCAAAGCTTTTGCTGGAGGACTTAAACCCAACGATGCGTCTTGACTGATAACTGTTAACTGACAACTGTTACCTAAACTGCCAAAGCTTCCTGAATAGCGTTGTTGTAAATAACACGACCAGGAGTGGTGTGGATATACTGAGAAATTAAATTCCCTTGGGCATCTTCCCTGACGCGGCGGAACTTATACATCAAAGTCCGAGTCCCATCATCGTTTTCCGTTACCTCCAGAGGGGTAGTATCTGGCTGGTCAGATTCCATCTCACCATCAAACCGGACATAAACATAAGCGTGTAAATCCACCTGGTCTTGCTGGAAAGCCATAATTACGTCCTCCATCGAGGCATAATATTTCCCAGTCCCCTTAGTAGCACCAGGGTTTTCCGCCGTTAAATAATATGCTCCCAACACCATATCTTGGCTAGGTGTAATAATTGGTCTGCCTGTCGCCGGTGACAAAATATTATTAGAAGCCAGCATCAACAACCGCGCTTCTGCCTGACTCTCTAGAGACAGAGGCACGTGTACCGCCATTTGGTCACCGTCAAAGTCAGCGTTAAAAGCCGGACAAACTAAGGGATGTAGTTGAATTGCTCTCCCTTCCACCAATACAGGTTCAAAGGCTTGAATCCCTAAGCGGTGCAGCGTTGGCGCACGGTTCAGCATGACTGGGTGTCCCTCAATTACCTCCTCCAGCACATCCCACACGCTGGGGTCATTGCGAGAAATCAGCTTCTTAGCGGCCTTGATGTTATTCACCATGCCACTGCGAATCAGGCGATTAATCACAAAGGGCTGAAATAACTCAATGGCCATTTCCCTGGGCAAACCGCACTGGTGAATCTTCAGCTTCGGACCCACTACAATTACTGAACGTCCCGAATAGTCAACCCGTTTACCCAACAAGTTCTGCCGGAAACGTCCTTGTTTCCCTTCAATGATGTCAGACAGGGACTTCAGGGGTCGGTTATTTGCCCCCACCACTGTTCGTCCCCGGCGACCATTATCAATTAAAGCATCCACCGCTTCTTGCAGCATCCGCTTTTCGTTCCGCACAATAATCTCCGGTGCGAGAATCTCTTGCAACCGCGCTAAACGATTATTCCGGTTAATTACCCGCCGATATAAATCATTTAAATCACTGGTGGCAAAGCGTCCACCATCCAGCTGCACCATTGGGCGCAAATCTGGCGGAATCACCGGAATCACTGCCATTACCATCCACTCTGGTTTAGAGCCAGTGGCAATGAAGTTGTCAATCACCCGCAGCCGTTTAATTAGTTTGGCGCGTTTCTGCCCTTTAGCATTGCCAATTTCCTCTCGCAGGTTTTCGGCTTCTTGCTCCAAGTTAATATCAGCCAGGAGTCGCAGTAAGGCTTCTGCACCAATGCCTACTTCAACCCCCTGTAACAGAGAGTCTTCACTATATATTTCATCCTCAATTTCCAGCCATTGGTCTTCACTCAGCAACTGCTTGTAACTCAGCGTTTCTGCATTGCCAGGACTCAGCACAACATAAGAATTGAAATATACTATCTGCTCCACATCCCGCAGAGGCATATCTAGCAGAATAGAAATGTAGCTGGGAATACCCTTGAGATACCACACATGGGCAACAGGAGCCGCCAGTTTAATATATCCCATGCGGTGACGACGTACCCGCGACTCCGTAACCTCTACGCCACAACGCTCACAGACAATACCACGGTGACGTACTCTCTTATACTTACCACAATGGCATTCCCAATCCTTCGCAGGGCCAAAGATGCGCTCACAAAATAAGCCATCCATCTCTGGCTTTAGCGTCCGGTAATTAATTGTCTCTGGCTTGGTAACTTCGCCAACTAATTGACCATTAGGTAAAGTGCGCTCACCCCACTGCCTGATGCGTTCCGGTGATGCCAAGCCGATTTTAACGTAGTCAAACTGATTAGTTTGGGCGGGTCTCATAATTAATTCGTAATTCGTAATTCGTAATTCGTAATTTGGGGATTGGGGATTAGGAAATTTTCCCCCTGCTCCCTGCTCCCTGCTCCCCTGCCTCTTTCCCCCTGCTCCCCTGCTTCTCCTTCCCTACTCTTCCTCTTCTAGCGATTCGCGTGAGAGAGATTCGTAGGTTGGACGAGGAGGTGTCCGTCGGGCTGATTGATCTGCCATTAAATCGACCTCCACATCCGAGGAAGTACCATCTGCCTGGGTTTCTACCTTGTGTACTGCAATATCTAAACCTAATGATTGCAGTTCTCGCATTAACACCTTAAAGGATTCCGGCGTTCCTGGTCGGGGAATTGATTTACCCTTAACGATCGCATTTAAAGCCTCATTTCTTCCTTGCATATCATCTGACTTCACAGTCAACAACTCCTGCAAGGTGTAAGCTGCACCAAAGGCTTCCAAAGCCCACACTTCCATTTCCCCAAAGCGCTGACCACCTTGTTGTGCTTTACCACCCAAGGGTTGCTGAGTTACCAGCGAGTATGGCCCTGTGGAACGAGCGTGAATCTTGTCATCCACTAAATGCACCAGCTTCAGAATATAAGCCACACCGACAGTTATCGGTCGGTCAAAAGGTTCCCCAGTCCGACCATCAAACACCATGATTTTGCCGGGATTATCTGGATTGTATACCCAGTCCTTACCTGTTTCATCTCGTGCCTCCTGCAACTTGCTGTGTACGATGCTGCGGGATGTTTCTTCTCCATACATTTCGTCAAAAGGTGTAATTTTTAACCGCACCCCTAATGTATGAGCCGCCCAACCCAACATACACTCAAACACTTGCCCTACATTCATCCGACTCGGTACACCCAAGGGGTTCAAGACAATATCCACTGTCGAACCATCCGCCAGATAAGGCATATCTTCCGCAGGTAATATTCGAGAAATAATCCCCTTATTACCGTGGCGACCTGCCATTTTGTCACCCACTTGAATTTTGCGCTTCTGGGCAACATATACCCGAACTACCATATTCGCCCCCGGCGGCAACTCATCCCCCTGTTCACGAGTAAACAAACGGACATCAACTACCCGTCCCTTCTCACCATTGGGAACTCGTAGGGAATTGTCACGCACATCCCGCGCCTTTTCACCAAAGATCGCCCGTAGGAGTTTTTCTTCTGGTGGTTGGTCAGATTCACCCTTGGGTGTTACCTTTCCTACCAGAATATCTCCCGCCTCTACCCAAGCACCAATACGGATGATTCCTTGTTCATCCAACTGACGCAGGGCATCTTCGCCGACGTTAGGAATTTCTCTGGTGATTTCCTCTGGGCCGAGTTTGGTTTGTCTGGCTTCAATTTCATATTTTTCAATGTGAATTGATGTGTAGACATCATCCTGTACTAGTCTTTCGGAAATTAAAATCGCGTCCTCGTAGTTATAGCCTTCCCACGGCATATAGGCGATGACGATATTTTGTCCCAAAGCCAATTCACCACCTTCGGTAGATGAACCATCGGCTAGCACCTGACCTGCAACCACACGCTCACCAATGCGAACCAGGGGTTTTTGATTTAAACAAGTATCTTGGTTGGATCTTTGATATTTAGAAAGCCGATATCTAATTTCATTTCGGCTGCGTTCAGAGTCCCCAGAGTTATTGTCTTTGGGACGGACCCGAATTTCTGTGGCATCTACATAGGTAACATCCCCGTCGGTCCGGGAAACAATCACCATCCCGGAATCTCTCGCACCTTGGGCTTCCAAACCAGTACCCACTAAAGGCCGCTCTGGTTTCAGTAAGGGTACAGCTTGCCGTTGCATATTGGAACCCATGAGCGCTCGGTTAGCGTCATCATGTTCCAAGAAGGGAATCATGCTAGTAGCTACTGACACAATTTGTACAGGGGATACTGCCACATAATCTACCTGCTCCGGAGTTGTCGTCGCCCAGTCTTGGCGATAGCGCACCGGCACTAGTGGTCCTTTAATGTAGCCCTCTTCATCTAAGGGAATGTCACCTGTCGCTGTCCGTAAGTCGTCTTCTTCATCCGCAGTCATATAGACTGGAGCCAAGTCAAACCGCACCCGACCATTTTCTACTGGTCTAAAAGGTGTTTCTAAAAATCCGTACTGATTGACTCGCGCATGAGTTGCCAAAGAACCAATCAAACCGGCATTGGGTCCTTCTGGTGTTTCAATGGGACAAATTCTGCCGTAGTGTGAGGGGTGAATATCTCGCACGGCGAACCCAGCCCGTTCACGAGTTAAACCACCAGGACCAAGGGCGCTGAGACGACGTTTGTGGGTCAGTTCTGCTAGGGGATTTGTTTGATCCATGAACTGACTTAATTGGCTGGAACCAAAGAATTCTTTGATAGCAGCCACTAGTGGTTTGGGGTTAACTAAAGAAGCGGGTGTTAATACTTCCGCATCTGATACAGTCATCCGTTCCCGAATGATCCGCTCTAAGCGGTTTAAACCCACTCTGACTTGGTTTTGTAGCAGTTCTCCCACGCTTCTGACGCGACGATTGCCTAAGTGGTCAATATCGTCAATGTTCCCGATGTCATATTCCAAATTAATCAGGTAATCAACAGCCGCTAATATATCCCCAGAAGTCAAGACCCGCATTGTGTCGGGAACGGAAAGCCGGAGTTTTTTGTTGAGTTTATATCGACCAACGCGACCGAGGTCATAACGTTTGGGGTCGAAGAAGCGGGAGTCTAATAGTTGCTGTCCACCTAATACTGTGGGTGGTTCACCAGGACGCAACTTGCGATATAACTCCATTAGGGCTTCTTCTTCGGAAAATTGCCCTTCTTTTTCGATGGTTTTTTGGAAATATTCGGGGTGGCGCAGAGCATCAAATATTTCGTTATCTGATAAGCCCAGGGCTTTTAATAGTACCTGTGCGGAGAGTTTACGGGTTTTGTCGATGCGTACCCACACTAGATCATTACGGTCTGTTTCAAATTTCAGCCAAGCTCCCCGGTTAGGTATTAAGCTGGCTGAATAGGTACGCCGCCCGTTTTTGTCGATTTCTGATTTGTAGTAGACTCCAGGCGATCGCACTATTTGGTTGACAATTACCCGTTCGGCTCCGTTAATAATAAACGTGCCTCGGTCTGTCATTAAGGGCAAATCCCCAATAAATACTTCTTGTTCTTTAATATCCCCTGTCTCTTTGTTCAACAGGCGGGTGGGAACATACATTTGTACGGCATAAGTACTATCTCGCCGTTTAGATTCCTCAACGCTGTATTTTGGCTCTTTGAGTTTGTAGTTGTTACCTAAAAAGTGCAGTTCTAGTTTGCCTGTATAGTCTGTAATTGGACTAAAGGAGTTGAGTTCTTCTATCAGCCCTTCTTCTAAGAACCAGCGAAAACTTGAACGCTGAATTTCAATCAAATCGGGCAACAAAAAGGCGGATTCCATTTGTGTTTCTGTAGTCATGCCTTTACCTTAGTCAACCTGGTTAAACTTTTTATGGAGGACACTTCGACTGCACTCAGTGCTGAAGTTTCTTGTTTTGGCGCGTTTCCACCGCTAATTTGTGTCCATAATTATTGGGGAAGTTGTGTTTGTTCATGCCTGGTGCTATTTCTAGGTGTAGGCAAACGCCGCTATTGAAGCTAGAAAGAGAGATTTTGGCAAGGGGGTAAACGCCCTTGTTTTCTCACAAGGTGCGCTAAAATCGGAATGTTATGTTGATTCCTCAAGAATAGATCGCTTAAACACTGATGAATTTCTGGTGCTTTACTCACTTCCCCTCCCACTAGCTTGATGAGTTTGCCTAGCTATCTCTAGACTATTTGTGTCATAAATTTACCGTCTATACTTACGGTAATCTCTTCAGACACAGGGAAAGAGCCTCGTACTGGTTCGGCTCTAATTTGTCGCTGCGGGCTTGATTTTGGTGGGTTTTGCTCACAAGATAATTTACGTTTAACAATTTTCTATAGGTTAAATACAGTTTTTTTCTGAGCGGAGTCTACGGGACAAGCGCTCTTTTGCCAAAGTCTTGTTGACTATCAAATGTTTACATCAGTCAGAGTTTACGAACATCCGCGTGTGGAGATGAGGAGGATGATCAAGTGCCTAACACTACGAAATCAAGTTTAATTGTTTTTAATTCCTTCCTTTTTGATGATTGCGGATTTAATTTCTTTTGGAGGGATTAATTTTAGCATATTTTTTCCTCCAGGAGTTTTATTTGTTTAGTATTACACTCTGGTGAGTTTCCATGCCAACCTGCGGTCTCAATGAATAGAGTTTATATTTCTAATCCAAATAATGCACAAGCATTTTTAGTGGTTTGAGCGGCGATCGCTTCTAGGGTTTCTCCACGCAGATGGGCTACTTGTTCGGCTACATAGCGTACATAGGCTGGTTCGTTCCGTTTTTCTCCCCGTTTAGGTACTGGAGAGAGGAATGGACAGTCTGTTTCCACTAGTAGGCGATCGCTGTTTACCATCGCGGCTGAAGCTTGAATAGCTTTAGCGTTTTTGAATGTGACAGTGCCGCTAAAGCTAATATAAAAGCCTAAGTCGAGAAACCATTGGGTTTCTTCTGGTGTTCCACCCCAACAATGCATGACACCTCTGGGGATTTCTCCTGTATTTTCTTGCCATTTTTGCAATATTTCCCGCATTTGGTGGGCGGCATCACGACAATGGATAATTACTGGGAGATTTAATTCACAGGCGATCGCTAGTTGGGCTTCAAAGGCTATGCGCTGTTCTGCATAGTTATCTGCTTTGTAAAGATCCATACCCATTTCCCCAATGGCTACCACTTTCGGTTCTGAACTAGCCAAAGTTTTGATTTCGGCTGCTGTATCGCTACGCCATTTATCCACATCCAGAGGATGCAAACCAACGGCAAAGCTGATTTCCGGAAACTGGTGCGCTAGGGTCTTGATACTGGAAAATTCTGAGGGTTCGACACAAGAATGGACTAGGCGTACCACTCCTGCTTCTTGCCACCGCGATCGCACTGCTGCTAAATCCGGATGAAATGTATCAAAGTTGAGATGGACGTGAGTATCAATCAGCTGCATGAG
Source organism: Nodularia harveyana UHCC-0300 (assembly GCF_034931085.1). NCBI lineage: Bacteria > Bacillati > Cyanobacteriota > Cyanophyceae > Nostocales > Nodulariaceae > Nodularia > Nodularia harveyana. The sequence goes on from NZ_JAYGHG010000018.1 coordinate 14,661, forward strand.
TATAGTTATCGGTCATAGATTCAGTTGCTAGACTGAGCGAAGCCGATGGATGAGCAGTAATCAGAAAATAGTCACTATGACTGATTACTGGACATTGGCAACTACCCAGCAGATGCTTGAGCTAGTGGCTTGAGTTTGCGAGCCAATCTTGATTTTTTCCTAGCACCATTATTTGGGTGGAGAACGCCACGTTTCACAGCTTTATCGATTTTGCTAACAGCCTCAGACAGCCGTACCTGTACTTCTTTTTCTAATTCTGAGTTAGGATTAGCTGCATAGACATCTACTGCACTAAAGTATTTCTTCATCAGCGTTCTTACTGCTGACTTGTAAGCTTTATTACGCAGACGATTGCGCTCTCCGATTTGGGCGCGTTTAAGAGCAGATTTTGTATTCGCCACAGTCAATTCCAAAAATACTATTAATATGTACACACACTACCAGACTTACTAATATAGCATTCATACTGCCAATATCGGAATTTATAAAAAAAATTTCTGTTTGGGGACTGTGGGAGGGGGAAAGATTTTGAGTTTCCAATGACCAATGACCAAAGTATCCTTGACAACTTTATGGTCAATGTGCAACTGACTGCAAAAATGGGTTAAAATGAGTTACTTAGATTGCAGATCAGTCAACGAAACTAAAAAATATCTAAAAGCTATACTCAGAAACTACTCTATCTCGTTGTTAACAGTTAATTGGATGTGCAAATATGTCACCAGGGAACTCTCAGAGAATCAAGGTAGGTGATCAGAGTAGTAGGTATTGGCACTCCGGCTCCCTGCCGTATATCAAAGAGCTAACCACTAATGTGAGCGAACTAGATAAACCGGACTGAGCAATGATAGTCACTTTTGCCAAAAACTTATATATTGGCAGCCTTAGCCTTAGAAGTATCAAAAAAATCCAGGTTAAGCTAGAGAAGAGAATTAGAGTTGGCTCGACCACCTCATAGGTCAAGACTTCAGACTGATTTTCAGGCGGGAATAATCTAAATTTTGGCATTTTCCTTACTCCATGCTGCGAATCATTACTCAGCAGGCAGATGTTGTATCAGAATTACAACGTATCTGCCATCGTACTCACGATGAACACGTGCTTCACAAAGAAGCAACTGTGCGCGAAGTATTGCAAGCAGTGCAGCGCCAAGGCGACAAAGCTGTTTTGCATTATACAGCTGAATTCGATCACCAAAATCTGAAACCAGAGGAATTGCGTGTTACTGGCTCGGAAATGGATGCAGCTTACCAACAGGTATCCAAAGAGTTGCTTCAGGCGATTCAGTTGGCTAATAGTCAGATAGAAGCATTTCACCGCCAGCGTGTGCCGAAAAGTTGGGTACATTTTGGTGATGATGATGTGGTGTTGGGGAAACGCTATACTCCTGTAGACCGTGCAGGTTTATATATACCTGGGGGTCGGGCTGCTTATCCCAGTACTGTACTTATGAATGCTATTCCGGCGAAGGTGGCTGGTGTGCCTCGTGTGGTCATGGTAACACCGCCTGGTTCCCAAAAAGGTATTCACCCAGCTGTTTTGGTAGCGGCACAAGAAGCAGGGATACAAGAAATTTATCGTGTTGGGGGGGCGCAAGCGATCGCCGCTTTAGCTTATGGTACAAATACGATTCCGAAAGTAGATGTAATTACTGGCCCCGGTAATATTTATGTGACTTTAGCGAAAAAACTGGTTTACGGTACTGTGGGCATTGATTCCTTAGCAGGACCGAGTGAAGTATTAATTATTGCTGATGAAACCGCAAATCCGGTGAATGTGGCGGCAGATTTATTGGCACAAGCTGAACATGACCCCATGGCGGCGGCAATTTTGTTAACTACAGATACTGCTTTAGCCAAAAATGTGCAAGTAGCTGTGGAAAGACAGTTAGTGGATCATCCCCGCAGGATAGATACTGAAAAGGCGATCGCTCACTATGGCTTAATAGTTGTTGTGGAATCTTTATCAGCAGCAGCCCAATTTTCTAATGCCTTTGCTCCCGAACATTTAGAATTAGAAGTTAAAGATCCTTGGGCATTATTATCTGATATTCGTCACGCCGGGGCAATATTCTTGGGTTACTCTACACCCGAAGCAGTGGGAGACTATGTAGCAGGCCCCAACCATACCTTACCCACTTCTGGGACGGCTCGCTATGCTTCACCTTTAGGAGTGGAAACATTCCTCAAACACGCCAATATTATCCAATACTCACCCACTGCACTGCAAAAAGTAGCTGGGGCGATTGACGCACTAGCAACAGCCGAAGGCTTACCATCTCATAAAGATTCAGTTCGACGTAGAATTCAGGACGAAGAGTGATTGGGAATCTTGATTTTTTCCTAAACTATTAGCCACATCGACAAATTTAGGCCAAGCAGAAGAAAACAGGAAATTATCGAGTCAGCACTTTTGCATCTAGAGGCGATTAACCACTTTCACCCGCACTGAAACGATTAATCGCGTCTCTACTATGATTTATTTACCAAAAACTGACGTAAGCTTAATAAATTCAGGGTTTGACCTAAATTCAAGGGCAGAATTGAAATTCCCTCCAAGCGTGACTGTACCCAACCTTCGCCCCAATACCATTCATGAAAGCCATCAATACCGCCACTAAGTAGTAAACGTAAACAATTAGGTTTTGCCAGCTGTACTTGATGATGAATTGAAATTGGCCCAGTCTTGGTTGTAAACTGAAAGCCAGTGTGCAGTTCTTCTGGCATTCCTGATGGTAAACTTTGCCCTACCAGCCATTTAGCGAGAGTTTCGGGATGTTGCAAACTGTCACGAATCGCAGTGGCAGAGGCGGTGATTTCGATGCGTATTTGACTTTGTTGAAAATTACCCAGCATTTTTTAAGAATTGTTTAAAGGTCAGGTATGACTTTTAGTGCATTGTAGTTCTAGTATTACAAATACAATCACTAATCACAGAGTCGTTTTTCTACTAGATGAGAATTTAGAATAGAGAATGTAGACTTGTTAAGAAATGTAAGGTTTTTCATGGCAGACCAATTAATTCGTGCCACAGCAGCCGACGGCGGGATTCGGGCGGTGGGTGTAATTACTAATCGTTTAACAGAAGAAGCCCGCCAACGTCATAAACTGTCTTATGTCGCTACAGCCGCACTGGGGCGGAGTATGGCTGCGGGTTTATTGATGGCTTCGAGTATGAAGCGACCTGGTTCTAGGGTAAATATTCGGGTTAAGGGCGATGGCCCTTTGGGTGGTCTGTTGGTAGATGCTGGCATGGATGGTACTGTCAGGGGCTATGTGGCTAACCCATCTGTAGAATTGCCGCCGAATCCTAAAGGTAAACTGGATGTTGGTGGGGCTGTGGGTAATGGCTTTCTCTATGTAGTGAGAGATATTGGTTATGGCTACCCTTACTCTAGTACAGTAGAACTAGTATCGGGGGAAATCGGTGATGATGTAGCTCATTACTTAGTTAATTCTGAACAAACACCTTCAGCTTTGGTCTTAGGAGTATTTGTGGGTGCAGGTGGTGTAACGGCTGCTGGAGGTCTATTGGTACAGATTCTACCAAAAGCAGCCAGAGATGAAGCCTTAGTGGAAACACTAGAATCACGGGTTGCTGGTTTGTCTGGATTTACACCTTTATTGCAAGCTGGTAAGACTTTACCAGAAATTCTTAGTGATTTACTGGGAGACATGGGTCTGTCAATATTTCCTGAACGTCAAATGTTGCGTTTTCAGTGTGGTTGTTCTTTTGAACGGGTGCTAGGAGCATTAAAGATTCTGGGACAAGATGAGTTGCAAGACATGATTATTAAGGATGATGGGGCTGAGGCAATTTGTGAGTTTTGTGGGGAGGTGTACCAAGCCAGCAGTAATGATTTGAGTCAACTAATTGTTGATTTGCAAACAGAATCTTCAGTTTCGAGTTAAAGTATAAAATACGACTAAGTTATGATAATGTTCATGCTATCTGTGGTCGGAGAATATAAAATGAGGTAGCTTTTGAGTTATCGAAAATTTACTACGGCAGCATTGGAATTATCAGCCTACAACAGATCACTATTCAACTATTTTGGTGTGAGAGATGACACAAAGGGATATTCCAGAAAGTTGGCCGCCATCCAGATCAGGAGAGCCAGATGATATAAATAGACTATCCCGAACACCACAATTCGGCGAAACTCAAGCATTTGGTGTCCGGGCGATGGGTTCTATGTCTCAGTCAGTGAAGGGAAAAAAACAAGATAGTTCGGAATTACCTTTAAATAATCAGTCGGCAGAATCTAGTTTAGACAGTCACGGGTCGGGGAAATTCCCTGGTTGGACGAAAAACTGGTTGTTGTGGGGAATAATACTAACATTTATTCCTGGTGGTGTGGGATTTCTGGCGATGGCGACGCTATTGAAGCTACCAACTGCACCTAGTTGTCCAGAAATTGCCAGACCTTTTGTGAGTGCGGCGGTGAAGTTACATTGCGCTCAGGTATCAGCTTCTAAGCAGAATGTTAATGATTTACTGGAAGCGATCGCCTTAGTGAGGAAAATACCAGATGATCACCCATTGCGAGGAGAAATTGACCGTTTTTTAACAGAATGGTCTCAGGATGTTTTGCGGCTAGCAGATGAGAGTTTTCAATCAGGAAATTTAGAAGAGGCGATCGCCACAGCACGTAAAATACCTGAAGATTTGCCACCTTATAAATTAGTAAATGAACAAATTACTAAATGGCAATCAATTTGGTCTGAGGCGGAAGATATATATAAAAGTACCGAAGCAGAAGTTAAAGAAAGACGCTGGCAAACATCGTTTATGCTATCTGCTAAGTTACTGCGTGTAAATAATGATTACTGGTCAAGTGTTAAATACGATCAATTAAATAACTTGATTACTTCCGCACGGGAAGATGGCGATAAGTTAGCCAATGCCGAAAGTTTAGCAAACACGAAAGTAGTCGATAATTTACTAAAAGCCATTAAACTTTCTGAGTCTATTAGACCGGAAAGCTACCTTTATGAAAAAGCTCAGGAGTTAATTCCCCAAATTGGCGGCAAAATGCTGGAATTGGCGAAGGCTAGTCTGGATAGGCGGGATGCAAATACGGCTTTAGATATTGCCAGACAAATCCCAGAGAAGGCGCGACTAGAGTCGGAAGTGGAAGACTTTATGACTTTAACTGATGCCCGACGCAGTGCCTGGATTGGTACAGTATCTGGTTTAGAAACGGCTATTTTTCAGGCGCAACAGGTTGATGCTTCCAGAACAATTTATGGTGAGGCACAGGAGTTAATTGCTCGTTGGCAACTGGAAATTGAAGATGTGGCACGTTTAGAAAAAGCCCGGACACTTGCAAGCCAAGGTACTCTTGAGTATTTAACAGCAGCCATTAGTGAAGTTCGGTTGATTTCTGGTAATAACCCCCGTGCTTCTGAAGCCAGGAAAGAAATTAACCGTTGGCAGAACCAAGTGGAGACTATTGAAGATAGACCTATTTTGGAACGCGCCCAACAATTGGCATGGCTAAATGATATTAATTCTTTGCAAGCTGCTATATCCGAAGCTGGGCAAATTCGTCGCGGTCGGGCGTTGTATTCGGAGGCACAGAGGAAAATTAGTGGCTGGACGGCCACTGTGCAGCGCATACAAGATCAGCCATATTTAGATCAGGCGAGAACCCTGGCGCGGAGTGGTGACTTGACGGCTGCTATTAATACGGCTCAACCAATTGCATCTTCTGGGCGATCGCTTTCTCGTACAGCTAAAAAGGCCATAGAAGATTGGCGAGGACAAATCCAGGCGAAAGAAAATTGGAATCGAGCTAAGGCTGTGGCTGTTCGTGCTACACCAGAAGCTTTGTCTCAAGCCATAGGAATAGCGGAACGGGTTCCCAGAAATAGCACCTTACGGATGGATGTGAATATTGGGATTAATCAATGGAGTCAGCAGTTATTTGATATTGCTCGTTCTCAGGGTGATGTGAATATTCTCCGAGCAATTGAGACTGCTAAGTTGATTCCACGGAGTAGTTCTGTTTACAGTCGGGCGCAACAGCAAATTGAAAATTGGCAGTCTTTTCTCAATCCTGAGCCACCACCAGAAATTCAGCCGATTATTCCAAATAATGAGCAACCGATTGTTATCCCACGTAATGAGCAACCGATCCTCCCCAGTAATGAGCCGCCTGTACCCCTGATTTTGGAGTAGTAATTTTTAATAAATCTTAATCAACCTTTGGCAAATAATCTGTTGTGGAAGGTTGATTAGTTAGTGTTACTGCTATCTATCACCCCAATTTGTGAGGATATAAAGAATATATAGGTTGACACTCCCCGCGATAAATCGCCGGGGATTCTTGGTTCAACGAAACCACTTAATCTAGAGTCCTTGCGTCATCTAAACCAGAGGTGGGATTCTCCCCAAGCGTTAATTCGGGTATGCCCTACCCTATTTGCATTAGCAAGTCCTGTTTGGTTTGAAACAATTTGTTTTAAAATTCTGATTCGTGTTTCGACTTCGCTCAACACAAGTCTAGCCCCTATGAATCTTTTACCCACTGCTAGGAGGAAACTAGAATAATGCAGTAGAACAGCATAGATTCAATTATCAAGGTTCAGTATTGTGTCTTTCGACAGCTAGGTTTTTTAAGTGGTTGATTACCTTTCCACTACAACTACTATAGCAGCATCTTAGCGCATTAACCAATTAAAAGCCGTCGTAGAACGACGGGGCTTTCAACCCAATTTTTTGGTAAATTTGTTTAGGTTTGGGTTTGACAAGCAAATTTTTTATGGGTGCATACCCAGCTTTTGCTAGCTGTTGTTGACTATGAAAAAATCACCCCTGGTAGCGGAGTGATTTCGGTAAGTTTATTTCGTCGTTTTATTTTTTTAAGCGAGAAGCAACCAGAGGATTATCTGATTTATTCGCAATCCACGTTCCGTCATTTTCATATTCAGCAGAGGTTAAATAAAGATACTTTTCCCCAACTGAAATGATTTGGAACCTTTCTAAAGCATCGTCATTAGTACGAGCAGAAATAAATTGTCCTACCTTGTAATCGTTGTTTCTCATATCCTGAATGGTTTAAATCCCTGATAGCTTTGATGAATTATTGAACTATTATGGTATTTATTGAGAATAATTCTCATAAATGGTTCAATTTTTAAGAGTAAATTTTACTGACTATAAATCTTCGATGTCGAATTTATCACATACACTGTAATATTTCAATCCCTATTAGGGATTATTTGTAGTTGGAACCGAAGAAAGCAAGCATAAGGCCGGCAACTTCATTGTTTCAATCCCTGATAGGGATTATTGGTAATTGGAACGAGAGAACGAACAGCCCAGGCGTGGCGCAAATCGTAGTTTCAATCCCTGATAGGGATTATTAGTAATTTGAACGCTTGAAAGCAAAATAAGCGTAGGGATTAATCTTGTTTCAATCCCTGATAGGGATTATTGGTAATTGGAACTCTGACGTTGACGGGCATGAAAATGTCTACAAGCTAGTTTCAATCCCTGATAGGGATTATTGGTAATTGGAACATCTCTGTAATCTTTACCCTCTTTATCGTGTTCGTGTTTCAATCCCTGATAGGGATTATTGGTAATTGGAACCCACTAGGCATCTACACATTTCGCTTGACTCTTAAAGTTTCAATCCCTGATAGGGATTATTGGTAATTGGAACTGATTAAGCCGCAAAACCTCTCACGACACTTTTAGTTTCAATCCCTGATAGGGATTATTGGTAATTGGAACCAAAATGTTCACGCTTCCAACCGCGTTAATCGCTGTGTTTCAATCCCTGATAGGGATTATTGGTAATTGGAACAGAAATTGCTGCAAATAAGGATGGGAGGCACTTAGTTTCAATCCCTGATAGGGATTATTGGTAATTGGAACATTGTATGACCTTCAGAAATCAAACTGGCAGTAACCTCTTGTTTCAATCCCTGATAGGGATTATTGGTAATTGGAACGAGAATGTTATACGGCGACGATTTTTTCAGCGTTTCAATCCCTGATAGGGATTATTGGTAATTGGAACATAGTAAGTGTTTCTAAGTACCTCTGGTTTAACTTGTTTCAATCCCTGATAGGGATTATTGGTAATTGGAACGTTACTTGGCTTTTCTGTAAGTAAACAGCAGGAGTTTCAATCCCTGATAGGGATTATTGGTAATTGGAACCGCCCGGAGTTGAAAGCGTTGATATATTTGGTTTTCAAGGTGCTGTTTCGTCAACCTAAAGGGAATATAGCTTTTCAGCGATTGGGTTGTCAAGAGTGAAATTTTTAAAATAGCTCAAAGGCTGTGATAGTAAGACTTTCGGGGTTTGCGTCAACCTCAATTTAAGTATGGGTGGTTTCAAAGCCGGACGAGGTAAGGATTTCAGGCGTAAAATTTTCAATGTTCACAAAAGCACCTACTGGTTGACGCAAAAGTTAAGCAAAAAATACTGTGGTGTCCCTTGGCATATCGCCGCCGATGCGCTCAACTTTGCCCTGACAGCAAGCACAGAGGAAATAAAAGCGGATGTTGTCTTCGTTGGGTTTGATGATTTTAGACAAGCGCGATCGCAGTTTAGCATACTGAGTCTGGGTCAAGTCGCACTCAAACACAGAATATTGCATCCACTGTCCATAAGATTTGAGAATCTTGTGAATTTTGGTGCGGCGCTTGTCTTCGGAGACATCGTAGGAAATTACAACAAACATATTAGTTAACTAATTACCTCATGACTAATGGGGGATATTTGTCAATTTCTCCCAGGAGATATTTAGCAAGAAAACGCCCTTGAATCTCAAAGGATTCTTGATAGGTATGTTGTTTCTGCATGACTGGATGTTTAAATTTACTCAGCTTCTTTTCTTGATATAGGCGCAGAAACAAATGTAAGCCTTCTTTAGTTAGTGAAACAGCACCACTCACGGGTTCTGTGATAAAGTCTTTTGGTGCTAATATCCGGCGATTAATTGTTGCTAAAACGACAGCATCTACGATTAAAGGGCGAAATTCTTCCATTAAATCTAGTGCTAAGGAAGGTCTACCATATCTTTCTGTGTGCAGGTATCCTAAATAAGGGTCAAAACCAACCATATTTAAAGCGCCTTGGATGTCGTGACGCAGTAGCGAATAACCTAAATTCAAAAGTGAGTTAACCGAGTCTGTAGCAGGGCGACGGTTGCGAGTAGAAAAGCTAAAGTTATCGACGCGAATTAGTTGATTAAAACAGCTAAAGTATGCTGCACTTCCAGCACCTTCATAACCTCGGATAGAGTTAATTGATGTGGATTGATCTAGGGATGCGATCGCATGAGATAATTGACTAATTCCTGAGTTTAAATCTAGGTCATATCGCCGTTGTGCGAGTAATAAAGATTGGCGGTAATTTTTGAGTTTTCCTCTGACAAAACCACGAGTAACATGGATAGCTTGTGGTGATTCGCCGGCGGCTTTCCATTGAGCGTTACGAACAAAGATATTTTTGCCCATGTCAGGTTCTAAACTGGCGATATATTTACCATTAAAATTGAGATAAGTGACGGGAATTTTTCTGATCATTAGTTCAGAAATAGCCGCAGGGGAAATATTAGCTCTACCCATGATGACTAAGCCATCAAGTTTAATTAAGGGTACATCGAAAACTGTTTTTTTATCAGCTTTGATACTCAGCAGTTCATCTACTTTGCCAATATAAGCATCTTCTTGTGTTACGTAAAGTGTTCCCATGATTTTCTCCAATATTTAATCAGTTTGACTGTGATGTTGTTTGTCAAATAACCCCTCTCCAAACCTCTACCCCACAGTGAGAGAGGCTTTGAAATAGTTAAATTGTGGAAATACATAAACCAAATTAACCTGCGTGCAATGATTCGCCAGGAAAGTATATATCCTGCAAAAGTGACAATATTAAAAGTTAATTGGCTTCTTGATAGTTTTTTAATTTGTCAGATGTTTTGGGTAAACATTGGGAATAAAGACTACAACCTTTGCACCGTTTGCTGTAAGATGGTTGTGGCATTGTGCCAGTTTCGAATAATTTTTTTACGGCTGCAATGGTGGCGATCGCACTTTGTCTGAGTTCTTGATTAATCTCGACTAATTGTCTTTGATGGGAATGAGCATAATAGATATATCCGATGTTGATAGTTTGTCCAGTCATTTCTTCTAAACACAATGCTTGGGCGCAAACTTGTAATTCATCGTTATCCCATTCGCCTTTACGTCCGCGTTTATATTCGATGGGATAATATTTATCTGATACGACTTCAATTAAATCAGATTTGCCAATGAGTTGATATTTTTCTGACTTGAGATTAATAGCCCGAATTTCCCAAGTATCTTCTCGTTCAATATCCCCTACGGTATGAACTCTGTCATGTAAAGCTGTACCTTCAATTGTGTATTGATTATCGGTAAATTCGCCAGCACAAAACATCCGCCAGCACCGATGAGGACAATAGGCGTATTGATTCAAGGCTGCTATTTGGATATATTCGTAATTCATGATGATTAATTCGTAATTTTCAATGATATAAACGTCGGCTCATTCCCATACCCATTGTGGTTTTTCTACCTACTCCCGCATATAAAGCAAAGTCGGCTAAGGCGTTGATTTGTTTGATTTGTATGGGTTCAATTTCCCCTAATATGCGATAATTAACTTCTCCAACAATGCCAATAAATTTGCTGCGGGAGTCTGCTAATATTTCTGTACGAATGTTGACAAAGGAGGGAAATATTGACTCAATGGCAATTTGAGATAATTTGATTTCACTATATTTATTCCACCGGGAAAGTAGGGAATTAAAAACACATTCTCTGGTGGGGAGGGTGGTGTCAAATTTTCCTTGGCGGAAGGCGGTGGGTGTGGAGAAAGTAAAGTCAAGAATGCGATCGCTTTCGCTGGCTTGCTCGTATAATTGAGTGTAGGTGCTGGCATTTGCCCAGGGTTGGGTAGATTGGGGTGTGCCTTGAATACTGGTAATATATAAGTCAGCCGGGCCAAGATGCCAAGGATGATTGGGGTTAAGATTCAGCCACAGTTGCGTAAGTTGACTAAATAGGGTGTCATCTAAGAGAGAAACGCGCCACCAACAAGGGGTTCCGGCGGGAATGGGTTGTTGATGTGAGTGTTGGAGTTTAGATATTTTCCTGGTTCCCTGAGACGGGAAATTAGTTTGTAGGGGTGAGAGGGTGAAGGCTTTATCTGCGGTAGAATCGTGTAGGCGATCGCCTAATGTGCGATCTACGGAACTAACAAGTGTCAAAAATAGTGCGTGCAGATGTCTCCCTGTGAGAAACTTAGCAGGAATCGACGATTGCGGAAGTAGGTTGAGAACTAAGCTATGAGGCATATTTTTAATAATTCGTAATTCGTAATTTGTAATTCGTAATTGTGTTTGGATTTAAAGGTCAAAAATTTACTTGCGTTTTTTTGTTGTAGGCTGAGAACTTCTAGACTCCACAGTAAACTCTGGTATCTCTGCGAGTTCGGCTTCACTCAAACTATACTGTTCACAAACTAAACTCAAGCGATTTCCTGGTGTTTTTACGGCGTTAACGGAGTGAGTTAAATCACCTTGAAAGTAAACTAAAGTATTTGCTTGGGGTTTAATTTGTCCCAGTTGGCGTTTCTGTGACTTGAGTACCAATTCTCCCCCTTCCATGTCTCCAGGTAAGCGGACATAGAGAACGCTAACAACTGCTGGCGGTTCCACGGTTTTGCAGTAAGAACGTAACGAGCGGTCGATGTGAGGGTCTACACGGGAACCTTCTTTCAGTTGTAACGGATTGAGGTAAAAAGCATTACAACCCTGTTGGAGAGCCAAATCTAGATATGGTTTGAAGTAGGGAAACTTTTGTTCTACTATGGGAATGTGCGATCGCCTAAACACTACAGAAAATCCCTTCGTCCCGACAAAATCGCGGTTGAGATTATTAATAGCAAAATAGCGACAAGCTTGAATTTCTCCCCATAAGTTATTCAGATATTCGCTAGGGAAAGCGTTGGGTTGTTGTTGAAAGTGTTTCACAATCAGTATAAGAATTTACCAAGTTTTGCATGAGATAATTAATATCATCAGATGCACATTTTAGCCAATAATGTTATTAACTTAAATTTCTACACCTATTCATTGCAGTTTTTTTTGGGTTGCTATACTCTGTTGATCAAACAATAAAAACTTCATCATCAGGAAGACGTAGCTGTTTAAACTTCATTGCCATTATTAATATTCCTGACAAACCCGCAAAGAATCTATATTCTTTCTCAGCATCATCACAAACAATGATTATTGGGTAAGAAGTAATCCCTTGCTTATTTAACTGGAAAATCACAGAAGCGTTTGTTCTTGGGCATATAATTACCCCTGGTAAAAGATATTTATTCAAAGCTTGTATTAGGGGAGTTGGGCGTATTGCTCCTCCAGCGCTACGGATAATTTGACAATTCTTGAAAGCTGTTAACTTATTCAGTTGTGTGCTGATAAAATCTTGCCAATTATCATGGTAACGTAGTCTAAAACTCAATTGATAAGTTTCACTAGCACGGCTAGTTACTTCAATATAATCACCATTTTGGATAAATTCGTAATAGCGTAATAGATGAAAAGGATCTAGTCGTGTTTCTTCTGATTCATCTAAAAGAAAACCATGAGGATCTCGAATAGGAAGACTTTCAAACAAACTAGAACGAAAATTAAATAATGGTGCATAACTTGTACTAAACACCTCAGCAAATTCTTTTAGTTCAGCGAGTAAATCATCATCTTCTTGAAACATATCTTCGTATTCATCTAGACTTGTGCGCCCAGCTTGTAAATCATCCCACTCTTCAGGAGATTTCACCTTAATAAAAGTTCTGATAAAAGCTTGACCACCTTTAATATATTTCCACTGTTTTTTTAATTTTGTTAGAGACTCTTTAGCAATATTTTCAGCCCCTCGCAAAACTTTGATTCTGTAGCGACAGTCTTCCCAAGTGCGTTTACCTCCCAAAACTGATTTTAAAGTTTCAAACAGTTGAGGAATTAATTCAGCACCTGCTAAATTTTCCAAAACTTCTTCTAATTCCAACAAGGGACGCGCAATTTCGAGAAAGGCTTCTGAACGCCAGTAAGCTGTTAAAAAAGGCTTATCCAGAGAGGGAAGTGTATTCAGTATCTCTTTTAGCGCTGTACGTCCGTTAGAAGTGTCAAGAGAAGTTAAACCTTCTTCCCAAGAGTCAGCAGGTAAGTAAGCAATGGCTTCTGAATCAATATTAGTTTCAGGTTTACCTAAAACACGCCCCACTCTACCTATTCTCTGCCAAAATGTGGCGCGATCGCGTGCGGAAAAAATTAACCAGTCTAAATTTTGTCTTGTTGGTTGGGGATTTCTTTCAAAGTTAAATCCCACATCTACAGTACTAGTAGCCAAAATTATCTGACACTGCATCGCCCTTTGTCTATCTACTTTGGGCGCAGGTCCTGTAATACGTCCGATATAATTACCAATTCCTTGCTGTCGCAATAAATCTGATAGACGATTAATATTATCCAGGGAGTCAAGAATTACAGCACCATTATCATTTGGTCTTTCTCGAAAACGTTGGACAACTTCTGCTGCTAATTCTATTAACCATTCTTCCTTACTTTCTGGTTTTGGTCGTAATTCCAGATTAACTGCTGTTTGTGATGGTAAAAGATTTGTATTATCTGCGTCTCCATCAATTCTCGCTATCTTTACACCAGCCTGGTTCAAATTTTTTAATGCTAATTCACAAGCTTGTTCAGGCGTTGCTGTCAGCAATACTACCTTTCTTCCATATTCAAAGAAACGAAAAGCATGGGAATAGGCGAGATAAAATAACATTCCTACTAGCTGTTTAGCATCATAGAGGTGAAATTCATCAAAGATGACCGTAGAAAATTTGGTGTAAAAACCAGTTGCAATATTACCTTTATCCAGTTTGTTATATGCAAAGAAAGTTGCATAATAGAAAATATCAGGATTTGTTACCAGTAAAATAGGTGTATTCGCCCCAACATCATCAAAAACAGTAGCGGGATTCCGCAAAACATTATATAGTTTTTCTCCTGAACGACGGCCGACTTTTTCGTTAGACCAGCTTTTAATATCTTTAGCCGAAGCTGATTTAACAATATGCGGTAAGTTAGCATCACGAATAAACTGTTTTGCTGCTTCTGTCTGTTGTTCAATTAAAGCATTAGTAGGAGCAATATAAACAGCACTTTTATTTGGCTGATGTAATAAAACGGCTAATCCTGCTTTGGTTTTACCTGTCCCAGTTGGTGCTAAATCAAGGATAATATCGGCATCTTTTGATTTTTCAAATACATCACATTGATGTTGAAGTGCATTATTAATGAAAGATATTTTATCTGGAGATGCACAAGCTGAAATACTACTTGGTTCTAACCTGATAACTAATTTTTGTTTATTCATTGCTAATTTCTCTACCACAAAACTGTAAACCTGCTGGTACAATCATTTCCCCAACCTGCCAAGCCGAACCTCGAAAACGCAGATTTTTAATGATGGGTGCTGGAGGGATAGAAATTAAATCAAAAGCTAAAGCCTCTATTTGCTGTGGTAAATCAGCAGCATTGAGATAATGTTGACTTTGATATTCACCTTCTGGTAATAAAGTTACTGGTAATTCCTTCAAGATATTCACTTTAACTTTACTCATGAACTTACCAACCCGAATATAATTTGGTAATTGATGATTGCCAAATATCAAAGTTTGAAATTTATTACCACGTTCAATCATGCGTAATCTTCCTGTTTGGGGGAAATTACTTGGTCTAAATGAATTGGGTTTTTTACCTTGGCGTTGTAATGGTAAATCTTCTCGCGCTGTCGCAACCCGGTTATTAGTCATCGCATACCAATAAGCATCAGAAAGAGCATTAAAACGTTCAAATCTGAATGTAACTCTGCCTATGGGTGAAGCTGGTAAGATATAAAAATCCTGTGCTATTGGTTGTAAATCTTCTTTGTAGGTTGGTCGTCCTGTAGCCTGACCTTGGAGACGATAGGGGGAATTTACTTCACCTAAAGCATAGGTTAAAGCATAATTCCCTAATACGCCTTCAGTGTAATAGGTATCAGACAACTCCCTAGAGGCAAAAAAGACTGGTTCAAGACAGTTTAACTCAACAAGTTTTGCCTGTTGAAAAGGAATTGTTGACATCATCTAACTCTCTACTTCAAGTGGTGTACTTTTGCCTTTAGTTTTACCTTTACCTTTCGTTTTTTCAGGTGCAACTTGACGGAAAGATTCATAAGATTGACTTAAGCGTTTGAGAAAAGTATCACGTTCTGCTTCTGACCAATGAGTTTCGACATCAGTAATTAAATTAGCTAATTCTGCTTCAGATAAATGCACAGATACGCCTCTCTTATTTTGCCAACTTGCTATTATTTGCTGACTGGCTGTAATTAATTGATTAATGTTCAAAGGATGTTCTAAAGGTTTAGCTAAAACATCATAAGTAGCTTGTACAAGTTCTAAGGAACTAGGAAGTTCGGTAATACTACCAAAAATACCTAATATTTGATTTTCCATACGTCCTACTCGGCTGGAAACTGCACCATAACGACTGGTGAAGAGAATGTTACCGATGATATAGCGCAGTTCATCAGCTGTGACATCTTTGAGGGTGACTACATCGAGAAAATGCACCCCTGGTTTGATGTATTCGCTAGTATTCAAAGCTGTGGAAGCATTACCTTTTTCATCACGCATTGTTCCATTTTCGTAAATGGCGTTTATGGTGCGATCGCCTACAACATCACTAGCAGGTAAAATACTAAAAGCGTCTTCAGTCCAAATGCGGCTTTTTTGTGCGCCACCACCACCAGCAGCGAAACCGTAGAGAAAACAATCTACGCACATTTCACAGGGTGAATTAGTATTTAAGGAACAAAAAGAGCCATCTTTAGAATTAGTATATAAAAGCTCATGCGCTCTTAAATGTTCACGTCCATAGCGTCTTTCTGGTGCTACTTGTTTACGCTTCGTCATTACCAAGCGTTGAATAATATTGTCATTGGTAACACCAGCTTGAATAAATTCGCTACACATCGGTTCACCGGAACCTTCTGTGCGAAAGATGGTTTCAGAATGAGTTGTTCTTAAAACTACTAAAGTGATAAAACGTCCTTTGGGGAAATTCTCATAAGTAGTTGCTAGAACTGAAGAAAGTTTTTGAATTGACATGATAAACTCCTGCCTTATTATATAGATGTGATAGCTTCTACAGTTTCGTTATTAGACTTGCTTTTTAGTAGAGCATCTGCTTCTTCAAAGAAGAATAGATAAGCTGCTTCTAAAGTTTTTTGATCAGCTAAAAGTTTTTCTGGACGAGCTTGGTAAACCTCTTCATACAGCTTTCGTAAAACTGCATAGTAGCGTTTGATGTGTTCATACTTAGTTTTCTTAACTCCATGTTCACGAATTCGGTCTAACCGAGTATGGTATTGCTGTACTAAGGCAGCAAACATTAAATCTAAATCCATGTAAGATTTATGTGAGCGCACAGCTGCTGTAAACTTAGCAAAAGGTTCTACTAATGATGTACGTTTATCACGAGAACTTCCCCATAGTTTTGCTTCAGATGCAATTGCAGCAGATTCTTTTAGATATTTAGTTAATGGCGTGTTTTCATTACTAGACATAAGGTCATTCAGTAAAGTATTTAATGGTGTAGAAATGCGATTCCAAACTAGTCGAAAGTTTGGTTCATCTTGTTCTCGTAAAGTCCAACGGAGCAAAACATAATAAAGTTCAATTGGTCTGACACAAGCACGAGCCAAATCATATAAACAATCATCAGCTTTCTGAATACTTGCAACAGATATTGCTAGTTTGCCAATGCAACGCAGTCTTTCCAGAATTTTTTCTGCATCTTGACGCTGCTGATATTGTCCATTTCCCAGTAAAGGTTGTAGTGCAGCCGGAATACCTTCTACTCTTCCATAAACATCATCAAATAACTCAACCTCCATATTGCTACTCAAAGTTAAAGGAAAACCAATATCTAAAGATAAAGATATTTCTAACCCTAATCGCAGGGATTTTAATAAAGCTAAAGAAGTATTAGCATCTCCCCAAACCAAAAGAATAATCACATTTGTATGGACAAATTCTGGACGTTTAGGTAATGCAGCGCCGACTACTTTGTTAGCTTTAAACTCAAGCTGATAATCTCGATATAATTTGATTTGATCAAGAGTAACAGTACCTCCTTCAGTATTTATTGCTGATAATTGCTTTAAAAGTTCGCGCCAGGTTCTTAATAATTCAGGAGAAGAACCTTTAGGTAATACAAAGTGCAAATATAATGGATCTTGCTTGCTAATTTTAGGGAAATTTGCCCCAACTGTTATCAATTGATAAGCTAAAGCAGCAATTATATCTGCTTGTCTTTTTGGTTCTGCACTAATACCACCTGGTAAACGATTAGAAAAAGCTTGTACTTTTGTACCAGGAGGCATATTAGCTGAAATTAATTCATCTATTTCACTAGATGTAGAACCTAAAGAACATCTTTGTCGAGGATTAGCTTCTACATAAGAACTTAAATCATTAATTCCTATTAGCTGAGTAGCAACAGGTAAATTTACCATTCTATTAACGGCTGCAATCATTTCCTGAGATACCTCTGTCTCTTCAGAGTCTTTTGTGCTTTCTTTTCGGAGTTGGAAAGATTCTTTGAGAGCTTCTTTAATACCTTCAATTCCTTTAACAGCCGCTTTAGCTGCAAATAAAGGTCTTCCATATAGACCTTCAAATGCTTCAAGCGTAATACGTTGTTGTTCAGAAATACCTGTGTGATAAGCGATTTTATCCCAAGCATCTTTAGGACTTAATCTTGCTTTTTTATAACTATTATAAGCTGCCTTTAAACCTTCAGATATAGCAAACTCTTCCGCATTACTTACAGCTAATAATCCCTGTTCAGTAGCTTTTTGTAGCGCAACTTCACCTGCTTTATTTCCCCATTTGGCTACATCATTAGCTATCTTATCTGATTTATAACTGGCTTTTTTCTTTTCCAAAATATATAAAACAGTTACTAATACTTCTTCAGTATTTTTTCCAATAGCTTGATGACTAATCTCAATTCCATGTGTACTAGGGTCTACTAGTTTTTCAATATTATTACCAAAAACTTGATCAATTTTATCTTGCCAAATAACAGCTATTTCTTGTGCTAAATCTACACTTGGTAAGGCTTCCCCTACAAAAAGTTCACCATCAGGAAAAATTGCTAAAGGATGTAACCCATACTTTTGTAAAACTTCTTCGCAAGCACACAGTAATAAGGCTGTAATATAACCTTTGTCTTCAGATAAACGCACTCTAAA
Source organism: Nodularia harveyana UHCC-0300 (assembly GCF_034931085.1). Taxonomy (NCBI): domain Bacteria; kingdom Bacillati; phylum Cyanobacteriota; class Cyanophyceae; order Nostocales; family Nodulariaceae; genus Nodularia; species Nodularia harveyana. The sequence continues at coordinate 33,026 of NZ_JAYGHG010000018.1, forward strand.
AAGGTGACATTTCTTTCCAAAAGCAACGGTTAATTCTGTTTCTATTTTCCGAAATCTTTGGGCATCTGGAATACCTAAATCAAACAAATCAGCAGCAACCAGCATCGCTGCCCAACGTTCAATGTTTGGGTCTTCTGGTAAAAATCTAGCGCCATCGCTGACGCTGTGACCTGAATGGCGTTCAATCAGCTTTCTAACTAATTCTAAATCCTCATCTGTGAATACAAAGTTAAGAACACAAGCCTTTTCCAGTTGTTCTTTTAAAAAGTCTCTATCTCTAGCTAAGGTTTTGACGTTACGTCCTTGAGAACCTTCTAATTTATTCAGGTCATGAACAGCCGTCGCAGCTAATAATAAAGGTCGTTTATCTTCTGTTACTTGTGCTATGCGACTGACTGTTAGAATGAACTGACAAGCAGAGTCTAAATGTTCTGCAAGAGTTGTACCTGTTCTCACTCCGTATTGATCATGATGTCCATGATTTTCGTAAAGTTGGGGGCGAACTTCACTGAAATAATGTTCCTCTAAAGACTTAGGAGGACGATTTAAAATGCGACCGCGCTTAATCATATATGTATTTTCATCCAAAATCGAGTTTAGGTTGGTAATCCTAACTTTGATAAGTGTGTTTATACTGAGATGACCTGAGTTTTTCAGGTTATGTCACTGCACTTTTTTGGCAACAGCTATTTATAATTACATTTATGAATATTACACAAATAATTCTAAAGTGCAAGTACATTGACTAAATGCCTAGAAAAAAAGACACGATTACACTGTCAATTCCGCCAGGAACCAAGGAACAACTAGAAGCGATCGCCCGCAGTCTCAATATTACTTGGGGCAAAGAACCCAGTATTTCGGGCTTAATAGTGGCGATCGCTCAAAAGTCTGTAGAAGTCGGAAAGCCTTTTACCCTTGACTCTAAGCTAGTTAATGCCTTGCAACAGGCAATTAAAGCCTTGAGTGATGCAGGTCAAACAGGAGAAGCTCAAACTGTACTTACACTTTTATTGGAGCGCGGTAATCTGGAAGCTCCCTTGCGTCAATCACTAATGAAACAGCTGAGTCAACCTGCTCCAGCGTGGCGAGTTCAGATTGAAGACTTGATCAAAAGAGAACAACCTTTTTACCTTGTCTATCAAAATTCTCAAGGTAATGAACTAGCATATACAGTTCGTTATGCTGAAGTCCGTTTCTTTGAAAAACGCTTTTACTTAATGATTTGGTGTGAAGAAACCGAAGACGTAGAACAGAAAATCCCAGATTTACCCCAACTGTGGCATAATCGCTGCTTAGGCTTAGACCGCATCGAATCAATGGCAACTATACCAGCCAGTGGAAATTGGCGAGGAGAATTAGACTATCTAGAAGTGTACTTACATTTTTATCGAGGTTTAGTTAAAGCCTATCAGCCTAAAGAGGATGACATCAAGGATGAAATCATTGGAGACGTGCGCCAAGTGGTGCGGCGAGTGGTCAATGAGTTTTGGCTGATTCGAGAAGTATCACGGTATTGGGAAGATTGCGTGATTGTATCACCTGAGAGTCTGCGCGATCGCCTGAAACAGAAACTTCTCACTCTCTGCGATTTATACGACATCGAAACCAGGAGTTAATTAATGCCAGAAATTAGCCGTTTTTTTGGAATCATCATCACCATGTACTACAACGACCACCCACCACCACACTTTCATGTTCGGTACAATAAGCAAAAAGCCATAGTCAGCATTCAAACTCTAGAAATTTTAGAAGGAGAACTGACAACAAGACTCTTTAAACTAGTCACAGAATGGGCAACTTTGCATCAAGCCGAACTGATGGAAGACTGGGAACTTGCGAGAGAAAATCAAACTTTACAGAAAATCTCCCCATTAGAATAAATCATGCTCAAAGATATCATTGCAGTTGAACCAAGAGAAAACTATCAACTTCACATCAGCTTTGAAGATGGTATAGCAGGAGTAATTGATATTAGTAAAATTGTTGAATTTACTGGCGTATTTGCACCTTTACAAGATCAAGAATACTTTGCCACAGTTCAAGTTAACCCCGAATCCGGGACAATTCAATGGGAATCGGGAGCCGATTTAGACCCAGATGTTCTTTATGGCTTGATTACAAAACAGCCGATTCCACAATATCAGCTAAGTGCTGTTTCACAACAATAGGAGTTAAATTTTTGCTCAGTATCTTAGCGCAAAATCTGCTCAATCATCCTATTCGCCTGGGAAGCATAACCACCACCAAATAAATTAAAGTGATTGAGAATGTGATACAGGTTATACAGGGTTTTTCTCTGCTCATAACCTGCATCTAAAGCAAACACCTCGTTATAACCTTGGTAAAATCCAGCCGGGAAACCACCAAATAATTCCGTCATCGCAATATCAACTTCTCTATCACCAAAATAAGTGGCTGGGTCAAATATTACAGGTTCACCGGACACAGTAAACCCAGCATTCCCACCCCATAAATCACCATGTACTAGGGATGGTTGCACTTGATGATTTGCCAATAACTCCGGAATAGCTGCTAGTAACTCATCTTGTTTGGGAAAACTCCCACCCCGTCGCCGGGCTAATTGAAACTGATAACCTAGCCGATGTTGTGTATAAAATTCTGCCCAGTCTGCTGTCCAGGTATTAATTTGGGGTGTGGAACCAATAGTATTGTTAATTTTCCATCCAAAACCTGCGCTGCTAGTAGCTTTGTGCATCTGGGCTAGTTTACGTCCCATCTCTGGGGAAGATTTGCTGTTACCTCCCATTTCCAGCCATTCCAAGACAATATAGCTAGAATTACCAGCAGTACCCCAGCAAATCGGTTTGGGTACAAGAATGGTATTTGTCGCCAGCATTTGTGTTAAACCCAGCGCCTCAGCCTCAAACATCGCCACTTGAGAGGCTTGGTTCAGCTTGACAAAGTAAGTGAGATTACCATCAGCAACTGCATAACCTTGATTAATACAGCCACCACTCACACTGCTCTTGTGCTGGGTTTGAAATTTTTCGCCAGTTACTTGGCTGATATGAGTATCAATTTCAGTCCACATGATTTCAGTTACCAGTTAACAGTTAACAGTTAGGGACGTACTCGAAATAAATTATACCAATAAACTAACCACAGAGACACAGAGGACACAGAGTTATGAGAGATTTCGTATTTTTTATTTGGAAGTCCCTTAACGTTATTTAAGCACTGATAACTGATAACTGATAACTGTTTACTGATGTGGTTTCGACACAACTACACCATAAGCATCTGGAGAAAGATACTGTTGTGCGGCTTGCATTAAATCACTTGCTTCTTGGCTTTGAATATGATCTGGGTAGTTAAAAGCAGGTTCTAAATCTCCCACCATAGATTGATAGTAACCGTATAAGCCGGCGCGATCGCTGGGAGTTTCATTAGCAAATATATATCTGTTCGCTACCCGTCGCCGCACACGAGCAATTTCTGTTTCTGAAACCAACTCTGTATGTAGTATACGGATATGTTGGGCGATCGCCTCCTCCACAGCCTGTAAATTTTCCACCGCACATTTCGCAGAAATATAAAACGTCCCTTGTAACTGATTGGTCATATTACTCACACCAATAGAAGTCACCAGTTCTCGTTCTTCCCGCAAATCTCGCACCAGTCTGGAAGTGAGTCCATGTCCCAAAACTCCCGCCAAAACATCCAACCCATAAATATCATTTAACTGTTTCAACCCTGGAACCCGCCAAACCATCACTAAACGCGCTTCCTGAAGACTGTCATCAATAAACTCCCGTCGCACAACTTCCGTAAACGCAGGTTCAGGATTAACCCCTAACTGTGGACTGTTAACTGTTAACTGTTCACTGTCACCAAATCCCTCAGCCACAGTTGCAATTAACTCTTCCACAGGTAAATTACCCACAGCCACAGCCGTAATTGACTGGGGTTGATACCAAGTACGATGAAAATCGCGCATCTGCTGGGCTTGGAGTTGAGAAATTACCGCTTCTGGTCCCAACACTGGACGGCGATAAGGCAACTTTTCAAACGCCGTCTCCATAGACCTTCTAAACGTCCTGCGCCGGGGATTATCTTCAGAACGCCGAATTTCTTCCAAAACCACCAAACGTTCCCGTTCAAAGGCATCATCAGGGATGAGAGCGTTACATACTACATCTATTTGCAGTGGGGCGAGGGCGGCAAAATCCTTGGGAGCAGTATTTATATAGTATTGGGTATAGTCTTGGCTCGTAGCAGCATTAGTCACAGCACCCCGTTCTTCAATTTGACGTTCAAATTCGCCGCTAGCCAAACGCTCGGTTCCTTTAAAAATCATGTGTTCTAAAAAATGAGCCATGCCATTAATAGCATCAGATTCTACAGCCGAGCCAATATTAACCCACAAGCTGAGATTTACAGCTTCCACTGGCATTTGTTCTGCAACTATAGTCAAGCCATTGGGCAATTTATGCAGCGTAGGGGCATTAATCCGAGGAAATTTTATTGGGGTTAAAGTCATGGGTAGTATTGGAGTAGATAGCTTTGTTACTCTTTTATCTTATCTACCAAAAAACTGGGGTTAGAGCCTTGCCCTTTTAGGGCAACTTTGTTCTAAAAACCGTCACAACAATTATTAGTTATGGTAAGATAAGACAGGAGGTGATTAAGTGTTTAACCTGACTTACGAATTTAAATTAAAACCAACCCAGCAACAAATCGCAATGTTTGAAGAATGGTTGGAAACCCATAGACGGGTGTATAACTATGCTTTGGCAGAACGCAAAGATTGGTATAAATCTCGTAGTTGTCAAGTCAACGCTTGCTCACTCAAGTCTGAGTACATCATTCCTGCTGATGCACCACGACCAACTTTTGCTAATCAGTGCAAGTCTTTGACCTCTGCACGTAAAGAGAGTGATTACTTAAAACGGGTTAATGCTCAATCTTTGCAGCAAACGTTGAGGCGACTAGAAAAAGCCTTTGTTTCAATGTGGGAGCGAAATCACGGGTTCCCAAGATTCAAAAAATCTGGGCGAATGCGGTCTTTTTCTTTCCCGCAATTAGGGACAAATCCATTAAATAATGGGTGCGTGAGATTGCCTGTTATTGGTGCGGTCAAAGTCCGTCAATCACGCTCAATTCCAGATGGGGGAGTAATCAAGCAAGCCTGTGTAGTTAAACGTGTTTCTGGGTGGTATGTCATGCTAACCGTTCAATGGGATGTAACTTTACCATCACCCATGCCACACGGGGAAGCAGTAGGAATTGATGTTGGGCTAACCAGTTTTATTGCAACTTCTAACGGGCTTTTAGTCAAACGTCCGAGGTTTTTTGTGGATGCAGAACGCAAGCTGAAATTGCTGCAACAACGCGTCTCTAGAAAACGTTTAGGCTCGAATAATTGGAAAAAAGCACAGAAGAAAGTTGCTTCATTGCATGAGTACGTTGCTAATTGTCGTAAAGACTGGCATAGAAAGTTGTCTCACCAAATCTGTAATGATGCAGGGATGGTGTTTGTTGAGGATTTAAATTTAGTTGGTTTGTCCCGTGGAATGTTGGGTAAACATTGCCTAGATGCGGGTTTCGGGCAATTCTTTAACATTCTCGAACAAACTTGTTTTAAACGTGATGCCTATTTTCAAAAAGTAGATGCACGGAAAACAAGCCAAATCTGTCCCAACTGTGGAATTGAGACAGGAAAGAAAGAACTTTCTCAACGTACTCATGTTTGTTCAAATTGCGGCTATACGACTGATAGGGATGTGGCGGCCGCTCAAGTAGTTCTAGTTAGAGGACTTGCAGCCGTAGGGCATACGGTCAAGATGCTTGCAGAGGGTAAATTCATTGGAATCCCCGTGAAGCAAGAATCTTCGCACTTATAGGGCGGAGAGTGTCAACAATTCAAATCAGTATATTGGTCTGATGAACTACAAGAATTAAGAGTTTTTTGAGGATTTTCACTAGCAGTAAAAATAAATTGTATAAAATATCCTCAGTAAATTCGATTGAGCTATTTTTTTACCTAATTCTGATATAGAAGGCAGAATTCATGAAAAAATTCCTAAAAACCAGATACTAAAATCTTGATTATTTTTTCTATATGTGTAAATATAGTCATCACTTAACTTCTTATTAACTTTGCATTAGTATTCAACCTTTGCTCAGTAATGGTCTAGCATAACACTTGATAATAAAGCAAAATTTAAGTTGGTAAAAAATAGTCTTTTACAATCAAAAAGTTATTTTTGATTTGTTCATTATTTGTTGAAGAATCTAGGTTTTTCAGCACTAATTCATCCTGTTTGCTAATGTTTAGTTGATGTAAAAAAAACCTAAACTTATGTGAATTAAAATAAATACTTTTCTATCAATAATTTAAACTAATTGCATAATAAAATTCGAGATAAAAATGGTCAAAAATTTAATTGATAAAAATATAATTAGCAGTGAGAAAACAAAACTCAGCAACCAGTTTAAAATCGTTGCTATAACATTCTTAGTAACAGTCATACCAACTAGTTTAGTTCTTTTAGGCTTTAAACTATTAAACAATACTAAGCCAAGTTTTTTAACGAGAGATCCAGCATTCCTGACTAATTCACCTTTCTACATAGGATTATTTTCAAATATTAGTATCTTATTATGGTGTGCTTGTGTAGCAATTTGTCTGTTTACCTGTGCAATACTCAGAGACAATAAGCATTATAGGGAATCATCTAAATTTTTATTATTCTCAGGATTGTTCACATTTTTTCTGATGATCGACGATTTTTTTCTGCTTCATGAAGAAGGTTTTGGTTTACCTCTATTGGGTATTTCAGAAAAGTTGATTTATGTATCTTATATATTAGTAACATTATTGTTTCTGGTAAAAAGCAGTAAGTTCATCAAAAAAACTGAGTTTGTTGTTTTCTTGGCTGCATTAGTCTTTTTGGGTTTATCACTGATGTCTGATGCACTCTTTGGATCTTATTTTATTGGTAAATTTGAAGATATCTTTAAAATAGCAGGTATTAGTATTTGGCTGACTTATTATACAAGGTTATGTCTGCGAGAAGTCGGTAGTATAATTCGTTTATCTTCTGCAAATGAAAGTTTTTAATTAACTTGGTATTAAGTAGTTTAGAAGCTACGTAGAGCTTGCTGAATCATACTGGTGTTATTGAGATTGATGAGGTTTTAGGAAACTTCTACCATTGAACAATTCAATGGCACTGGTTACTACCCTAGTACCGGCGGTCTGAACTGGGTAAATTAAATCGCTTTCGAGGGTTAGATTATCGTTAAAGATAATCGGCTATGATTTGCGGGACTTTTTAACTCAGTCCCAGAATCTAAGTTCAGTAGTTCTGAGTCCTGAGTAGAGGTAAGTTTACTCATATCTGACTCAGCATTTTTTTGGTAAAATTATGATTAGTAATATTAAGAATTTTAAAGTTTATTATTAATGTCCCATAATTCTACTCAAAAAACTAAATCTCGCGTTGCTGTCATCGGTGCGGGGATAGGTGGACTGACGGCGGCGGCTTTATTAGCCCATCGGGGTTACAGCGTTTTAGTCTTAGACCAAGCCCTGGTTCCGGGGGGGTGTGCTTCCACATTTCAACGGCGCGGATTTACCTTTGATGTGGGGGCGACTCAGGTAGCTGGATTAGAACCTGGGGGAATCCATCACCGGATTTTCTCAGAATTAGGGATAGATTTACCAGCAGCGACACCTTGTGACCCGGCTTGTGCTGTGTATTTACCTGGGGAAAGTACACCGATTAATGTTTGGCGTGACCAAAAAAAATGGCGAGAGGAACGCCAAAAACAATTTCCTGGGAGTGAACCGTTTTGGCAGATGATGGCGGTGTTATTTGAGGCTAGTTGGCAATTTCAAGGACGCGACCCGGTATTACCTCCCCGGAGTTTGTGGGATTTATGGCAATTAACTCAAGCGGTACGCCCTAGTACATTAATTACCGTCCCCTATACTTTATTTACTGTGGGGGATGCTTTACGCTTTTACGGACTGGCTAAAGACCATCGTTTGAGAACGTTTTTGGATTTGCAATTAAAGCTATATTCTCAGGTTGATACAGAGGAAACAGCTTTACTTTATGCAGCTACGGCGTTGAGTGTCTCTCAATTACCCCAAGGATTGTTTCACCTCCAAGGTAGTATGCAGGTACTAAGCGATCGCCTAGTTGAATCCTTAGAAAAAGATGGTGGTAAGTTATTAATGCGCCACACTGTAGAAAAAATCACGGTGGAAAATAACCAAGCTACGGCTGTGGTCATCAGAAATCAGAAAACAGGGGAAATCTGCACAGAAGTTGTAGACCATGTAGTTGCTAACGTCACTGTGCAGAACTTAGTGCAACTATTGGGAGAAAAAACACCCTCTGGGTATAAAAATCGGGTAGAAAATTTACCCCAAGCGTCGGGTGCGTTTGTGGTGTATTTAGGGGTAGATGTCAGCGCCATTCCCCCAGATTGTCCGCCCCACTTACAATTTCTCTATGATGTCGATGGACCGATTGGGGAAAATAATTCTCTGTTTGTTTCCGTCAGTCATCCCGGAGATGGACGCGCCCCAGAGGGGAAAGTAACAATTATCGCTTCATCTTTTGTCGATCCTGCACCGTGGTGGGAAACTGATAATTATCAAGGACTGAAACAAAAGTATACAGAAGATGCGATCGCCCGTCTTGCTGAATACTTCTATCTCAAACCCGAAACCATCATTTATCAAGAAGCCGCCACTCCCCGGAGTTTTGCTCATTATACAGGGCGCGATCGCGGTATAGTCGGCGGTATTGGTCAAAGAATACCCACCTTTGGTCCCTTTGGATTTGCCAATCGCACACCCATCAACCATTTATGGTTAGTCGGCGACTCAACTCATCCCGGAGAAGGTACAGCTGGCGTAAGTTACTCAGCCCTAACTGTTGTCAGACAAATTGAGGCGAAATCCTAACCCTCTGGCGTAAATCGGCAAAAAAAGCCACCAAACATAAAGACTCATAAAATATCTGTATGCATCTGTGCTTAAAAATCAAGAATGGTTACTATAGCAAGATATCTAGTAAAATCATATCCTCATAGTAATTTGTATGTAGGTACTCTTGCTGTGCCATCCTCTAAGATAAGCTGGACAAATGAATTACGAAACAGCTCGCAAACTCCTCATAGCCCAGACAGTAACAACTGATGAATACCCAGATGCATTATTAATGCGAATGAAACAGGGAAAACCACCAGTACCCGGTCAGATAACGTCGATTTTATTAGCGTTGAAAGTGATATTTGAAGCTATGAAAGACGCACCTAACCTCGACCGAGAATTAGCTTTTGCACTTTATCAGCTGGGTGTAAAGGCGCAACAAATATTTGTAGCGGGACGTAAAGCTGGGGTTGATTGGCCGCCTCTGCTGAAAGAAGATTTGCTGAGAATTTCCCTCGCCACTGAAAGCATATTTTCTGGTATTTGGCAAACCCCATCTCCTGTAGGATTAGGGGGGTTATAAAGGCGAATTGCAGCAGGTTGGGTTCAACCGAACCCACAGCAAACGCCAACTGTTAGCGATTTCGCAATTCAGATTCCAACTTATCGAGGTCAGCTTTCAGAAAAACCGTCATTTGACCTGTGAAAGCTTTACCTCCTGGTGGTTTAGCAATTTCTAGCCAATAGGCATAGCGATCGCCTACACGTAATTCTCCCTGTAAAGCTTCCCTGATGGGAGTTTTAGCCATCCGTGCCGAGTTAATAGCACTCTGATTAGGATACTTATATACTACTTGAGCGCGGTTAAAATCTTGATAGATATCTAACCCATAAATTACCCGCAGAGATTCCTGGAGACGCTGAAAACTCATTCCATTAACACCATCATACATAGTTAGGCGTTCACTACGAATCCGGCCTCTATCCTGGGGTAATTTCACCCTACCAGGAGGTAAAACCGATGCTTGAAAAGTGAATCGCTGGGCTGCTGTATCACTCTTTTGGATAAATAAACGCTCACCCGGTCTAGGGCGAAGTGTCGGATGTGCTTTGATCCAGGTAGTTACTTCTTCTGTAGTTTCCCCCGGTAATGCGTCAGCTGGGGAATCAAATAACATTCCCATACCCAGCCAGGGAACTAGAGAAAAAGGTAAAATCAAGAAGTTCAGCAGAGATTTTTGCAGCATTTTTCTATTGAAGACTTGCAGGGAAAATTCCCCCAACAGGGGATAATCATAGTTTTCCCATTTTTCGGTATCTTGCATCAACCGTGACCATCAAAGCAAACCTCCCCCTCCATCAAGGCTGTGAGGTTTAATCGGGCGCTTTTCATCCCAAAAGATTAGAGATGAATAATAATTTATAGCTGACTGAGAAGTCAAAAGTTCAAAAGTCTTATGTGCAGTTTCCTGATTATCAAAACTCAGAAAGTAGACAGTATCATCAAAAACCACAGGTTTATTGCTCAGTTTCCAAGATGCTGCGAATTCCACGAGTCATCTGAAAATCAGCCGTTCTTTCTGCACTTAATTAAGTTATGTGTTATTTTGCTGAAGAGTATTTTTTATTTGCTCAAGATCATTAATAGTTTCTTTTAAGTAATATTCGTGTAGTTGATTTAACATTAATCTACTGATTTTCCCTTTCCTTTGAATAATTTCTGCTAACAATAACTTTTGAACTTCTTTAAGGAAATATAATTCATCTATTAACTTTTCAGCAATATATTTAACACTATATCTTTGTTTTATACAAGAAAAAATATAAGATTTATTCTCATTTGAGAGCATTAAAACTGTCTTCAAAAACTCTTTTGGTGATAAGTATTTTAAAATGGGATAATCATGGTATTTTTCCTCTGCTATATCTAAATTGCTTGAGGCAGTTATACAGAGTATAGAGGGAAATTTAGTAATATTATTTTGTATAATATCCAGTAGTTTATTTGCTTCATTAGGCATATTTTGAAGCCTTACTTGTTCTTGACATTGCTTAATATAATTTTCAAAATCTTTAAATTCTGGAGAATCTTTGTTTGAAAAAGAAAGCCCCATATAATCACCGAAGGTTTCATCAATATATTTTATATCTAGTTCACCATTTTTCTTTACTTCATCAATATATTTTTTCGCTTCTGTAATAATATCTGGCTTGCTTTTACTGTATACCTCAGCATCCGAAAGTAGTAGAAATAGTCCAGTAATATGTTTAATTATTCCAATATCTTCAAATTTTCTATTTGTGTATTCTAACTCAACTTCATGAAGAAGTTTTTCAAATTCTTCATCCGTATGTCTATTATAGTGCAGCAGTTTCAACCAATTAGGAGTATTTTCAACTTGGAAATATTTGCTGCTTGATATTGATTTTTCTAAAATAGTTTTATCCACAATGCCTTTATCAAAAAAAAGTTCCCACCATAATAAACCAGGTAGAAATTTATCGGAATTCAAGTAATTAAAATTAATAGAATAAATATTTTCATACTTCTCAAACATTTCTTTGAATGAAATCTGATCTTCGCTACTATTTTCATTAATATCATTCTGACGTTGTTTTCTTCGTACAGACACGAATTCGGCAAGTAACTTTTTCTCTATTTGATTGATATCTTGCGGTTTGAGTCTTCCACTGGAAATTTCAATTGAAAAAATTATCAAGAACTTTAAAATTTCTTCTACCAAGCCTGACTTATTATATGCTTCGTCTGGTAATTTCTCAAAAATCCTTTCAAAATCTAAAATAATTTGGTTCAGTATTCTTAGATTTTTACATTTTGCTTTTATGAAAAGTTCCTGAGTATAATTAATACTATTTGATAAAATTGTTTTGGCATCTTGATTAGTTACTTGGTTTAAAAAATCATTTAATGCGCCTGTAAAGTCAGGATATATTTCAAAAGTTTTACCAATTAATTTTTCCTTTATCCTTTTGTATTTTTCTTCTTTAGTATCTATTTCATCTTCGTTGGCAATTATGACTACCTTTAAACATTGCGATTCTACAAAATTATTAATATATCCCAGAATATTTTCAATATTCATGCTGCAACGTTCTAAGTCATCAAATATTAAAAGACTATAATTAGAATCCTTGAAGTTTTCAGGAATATTTATATCTGGAATAGAAATAGTCAACGCCCCATCATTTTTACCGTCATTATTAAAATCAACTAAATCAATTCTTAATGAACTTTTTAAAAACCCTTTAAATACTTTCTCTGCTAATACCATCCCTTTGGATGAGCGGAAAGGATGCAATTGCTGAAATAGAGAGTCTTCTATTTCTGAATAGTTGGAAATTCCGTATAAGCTGACATATAAAGATTTCTTAGGTTTTAGCCTTTCACGATACTGATTAATAAACCATGTCTTGCCGGAACCCCATTTTCCTTTGAGTAAAATGGCAAATTTAGGAGACTGAGACAAGTCACAATAATAATTTAAGTAATCTTCAATGTGACTATTAAGAGGTGTGTTTGCTTGAGACATACATATTTAACTCTGTGAAAAATATTAAAACTAATGTATATATATTCTGACCTCAAAAACTCTTATTCTCCGCGCCTCTGCGCCTCTGCGTGAGGAATCATCGCCACCTTAATCACCTGACGCGCCTTCATATCACAGAATACCTGCTCTAAATCCTGGAGCGATCGCACTTCACTAATCAGTAATTCAAAAGGTATCTTACCACTAGCTATCAATGCCAGCGCCGCCCGCACATATTCGGGTGTATTGTGAAATACTCCTTTTAATGTCAGTTCACTGTAATGTAACTGCTCTGTATTAACTGTAATCGTCGTATCCCGTGGACAACCACCAAATAAATTAACAGTTGCACCAGGACGAGCGCAAGCGATCGCAGTTTCCCAAACACTAGGTACACCAGTCGCCTCAATTACCACATCTGCACCCCAACCCTGAGTTAATTCTTTCACTACACCAGGAATATCTGGGATTTGATGATAATTAAAAATCTGTGCCGCACCGAGTTTTTGACCAATTTTTAACCTGTCGTCATTACCTCCCCACAGCAAAACTTCCGTGGTTTCACTCAAAACAGCGACAAACATCAACCCAATCGCCCCATCTCCCAACACCACCACCCGATCTTGGGGTTTAATGTCAGAACGAGCCACACCGTGCAGAACACAGGCTAAAGGTTCCGTCATTGCTGCCAATTGCAACGGTAAATCATCGGGAACTCTCAACATATTATGCTGGACTATTGCCGCCGGAATTTTCAGATATTCCGCAAACGTGCCGTTATTCCAGGTAATATGAGGACACAAAGAATATTCTTGGCGTTGACAAAAAAAGCATTTCATGCAGGGTGCAGAATTATTAGCAACAATGCGATCGCCCACCTGCCAATTTTTCACCCCATCACCCACAGCGACAATTGTTCCCGCCGCCTCATGACCAAACAGCGTCGGTAGTTTGAGCATTTTGGCATGACCACCACGCCGCCACACCTTCAAATCTGTACCACAAGTTGTTGCTGCACCCACTTGGATCACCACTTCACCAACTTCCGGAGTGGGTTCAGCTACTTGCTCTAAGCGTAAATCTTCTTGACCGTAGAGTAACGCTGCTAACACAGACTTTGACCTAATTAAATAGCTACCCTCGATTTTATCAGATTACGTAAATAGAAATTGTCCTACTCTCTGAATGTTGTCTGAGGGACTCCTGTATTCTGAGTTTCCCCACGGGAATTACGCACAGAAATCATAGTTAAAAGAGGTACTTCTTGCCGACAAGACTGGCAAAACCAATACAGTTCACTATAACGGACATGACGCAGGAGGGAACCACCACAACACGGACAGGTGTTGGCTCTCATATTCATACCAATAGCCTCCTTAAACCAATTTATTAATTAAAACCCGACTTGAGCGTGATCTAAATAAGCCTTGAAATTAATGTGCGCCTTGATGATTTGTTACTAAAATCTTCATATCAGTTAACCAGATGATTAACACTAAATTTGTTTTCTATATATTTTTAACAGTCTTGATTATTGAGCTATAACCTACTTAGATAAACTTGAAGTGCATACCCCAACCTGATCTATCTTTGCATCTAAATTTAAGTTTAAAATGTTCCTCAGCACTTATACTCTTAAAATATAACTTAGATTCCAGTAGTTTCATCTACCTTGGGGATCATCCAATTATGAGGATGTTTTGTAGCTAAATTGACAAATTTTATGATTTTGTAGCTGAGAATACTAAAATTAAGAGATAGAATCACTTTTTCTTCGCGTTAAGTTAACCAAAATCGTTATATTAGGTCAATGATAAATTTTTGTAAAAAAATAACGCATTAAAAATTAATATTTATTTTCAATAATAAAAACTCAAAAATGAAAATTGCCACTTGGAATGTCAACTCAATTCGCACTCGCCTAGAACAGGTAATCTTTTGGTTAAGTGAAAATCCCATTGATGTCCTCTGCTTGCAGGAAACAAAAGTTGTAGACAAAGACTTTCCGCGATCGCCCCTAGAAGAACAAGGCTATCACGTTTATTTTTCCGGTCAAAAAGCTTATAACGGCGTAGCCCTGATTAGTCGCCAACCCCTCACCGATGTTAGCGCTGGCTTCACGCCCATTTTACCCAAAATCGACCCCGCATGGGATGAACAAAAGCGCGTGATTACCGGGGTAATTAACGGCATTCGCATAGTAAATTTATACGTCCCCAATGGTTCCGCCGTGGGTAGCGAGAAATATGAATTTAAGCTGGGTTGGCTGACAGTGCTACGAGAGTATTTACAAACCCTTTTACTTACACAACCTGCAATTTGTATGTGTGGTGACTTCAACATCGCCCTAACAGCCGCAGACATCCACGAAAACGCCAAAATAGAAAATCATATAATGGCATCGGAACCAGAGCGCCAAGCGTTGAAAGATATCCTAGAACTAGGGTTCGCTGATAGCTTCCGCAAATTTACCACAGAAGGCGGACACTACAGCTGGTGGGACTATCGCGCCGCCGGCTTTAGACGCAATCGGGGTTGGCGAATTGACCATCATTACCTCACCCCCACACTGTATGAACGGGCTAAAAGCTGCATTATTGATATTACCCCCAGAAAATTACCCCAACCCAGCGACCATACTCCAGTAATCGTGGAATTTTAGATTAGTGTGTAGATGGAATTCATCACCCAAAAATCCTTATGTTTCTGGTTACTGGAGCAACGGGAGCAATTGGTCGCCGAGTCGTGCGACTTCTACGCCTACAAGAACAGTCTGTGAGGTCATTTGTCCGCCTCACTTCGCGTTATAACGAGTTAGAACACCGAGGATCTGAAATCTTTATCGGTGATTTGCGACGAGATAAAGATATTGAAAAAGCTTGTCGGGGTGTCGAGTATATAATCAGCGCCCACGGTTCTGATACTGACTCCTTATCTTTAGATTATCGCGCTAATATTGAACTCATTGATCAAGCAAAAGCTAATCGAGTCAAGCATTTTGTGTTTATTTCCGTACTGGGAGCCGACAGGGGTTATGAAGATGCTCCCACGTTTAAAGCTAAACGAGCCGTAGAAAAATATCTAGAAGCTAGTGGCTTGAATTACACAATTTTACGCCCATCCGGATTAGCATCAAACCTACTACCATTAGCAGAACGGTTTCGGGAAACAGGTTTGTATTTGTTGATTGGTGATCCTAAAAACCGGACTTCGGTAGTCAGCACCGATGATTTAGCCAAAATAGTAGTAGATTCCGTCACCGTTGTAGGCGCACGCAACCAAATATTAACAGTGGGAGGACCGGAGATTTTATTGCGTGAGGATATCCCCCAAGTTTTTAGCCGCATCTTCAACAAAGAACCAATAGTTATTAATTCTCCTTTGTTCGTTGTGGATGGGTTAAGAAGTGCATTGGGTTTATTTAACCCCCCAGCCCAAATAGCTTTGGGAACCTATCGCACATTACTGGTTAATGAGTTTTTCTGTAGAAAAGAGGAAATAGAGAATTTAGAGAGGATTTTCAATTTTAATTTGGAAACCTTAGAAAGTTTTCTGCGCCGCTATCTCGCTGTTTGAATGATGGGGAGTGGGGAGAAGAGGAAGGGGAGCAGGGAGCAGGGAGCAGGGGAGAGAAGACGGTAACTTCCCAATCCCCAGTCACCAATCCCCAGTCACCAATCCCCAATACCCAATACCTAATAATCTCAATTTTTATGAAAAATTCCTTACTTGCAAATGCAGCTCAAGCACGTCAAACAAAAGAACAATTTGCGAAACCAGAAGACCAACTATCTTATGAAGTCGGTAAGGCTGTACAGGAATTACCGCCGTTATATACCAGAGTTTTAGCGGGAACACTGAGCTTAGTAGTTTTTGGGGCGATCGCGTGGGCAAATTTTTCTCAAATTGATGAAGTGGCGATCGCACCAGGAGAATTAATCGCTTCTACAAACGTGCGACCTGTGACATCCTTAGATGGTGGTTCTATTTTAAAGGTCAAAGTCGAAGAAGGCGATCATGTCACTGAAGGTCAAGTCTTAATTCAACGTGATCCAAACCTCAAACAAACAGAAGTTAACCGCCTCGCCCAAGCAGCCAAATTAATCGCCGAAGACTTACAACGTTTAGAAGCAGAACGCATCGGGACAAAAATAGCTGGAACAAAACTACAAGATGAATTATTAGAATCACGTCTTGCAGATTACCAAGCTCGTCAAGCTGAAACCGAAACCGAAGCCAATCGCCAACAAGCAATTATTTCACAGGTAAAAGAACGCCAAAAAAGATTGCAAGAAAACCTGGTAAATGCTCAAACCAGCTTGAAAAATGCCCAAGCTAATATAGTCAACGCTGAAAAAGTCGTAGTTGAAGTAGAAAAAAATGTGGCGATCGCCCAAGAAAGAGAAAAGAACCTCAGCACTCTAATTGCTCCTGGTGCATTACCCAGACTCGATTATCTAGAAGCCCAGGAAAGAGTAAATCGCGCCAACACAGACATGACCAGGGCAAAAGATGAAGTGATTAACGCCCAGAATAGATTAACCGAAATTAAAGACAAAATAGCATCCTTAACCAGAGAAATTGCCGCCCAAGACCAAGAAATTCTTCAAGGAGAGCAAACCTATGAAGGAATCCAGCAACAGATCCAGCGTTTAGCATCCGAGCGCCAAAGCGAGATCTTAACCCAAATAAAACAGCGCCAAGAAGAACTGACCAACATTCAAGGTCAACTAGAACAAGCCAGAAAACAGCAAGCCGGTGAAACCATCACAGCCCCAGTAGCAGGGACAATTTACAAAATTGAAGCCACCCAAGGACCAGTACAACCCGGTGAAGAATTGCTCTCAATTTTACCTGCGGGAGAAGAAATATTATTAGAAGTCAAAGTCCGTAACCGCGACATTGGTTTTATTCATTCCGGAATGACAGCAAAAGTCAAAATGGCCACCTTTCCCTTTCAAGAATTTGGCACAATCGAAGGTAAAGTAGTCCAAGTCAGTCCTAACGCCGTCGTCGATCAAGAACTAGGTTTAGTTTTCCCCACCAGAATCCAGTTAACTCAACACTCAATGAACGTCCGGGGAGAAGAAGTAGCATTTACTCCCGGAATGGTTGCTAACGGTGAAATCGTCACCCGTCAAAAATCGATATTAACCTTCATCATCGAGCCTGTCACCCGCAGATTTAGTGAAGCCTTTTCAGTCAGATAAATTATCAGGGAATAGGGAATAAATTTCCAGATATTTAAACCGCCCTTCCTTCTTCCTCCTCCTTTCTCCCAAGGGGAGACGCTACGCGAACGTGTCCTTTGCGTCCTTTGTGGTTCGTTACTCCATAAATATTATCGGGTGGGTCCTATCCGCCCTCAAATCCAAGAATATATGAGAGATTAGAAACCAGGGAAAAATCTGCTAAACTCTGCTAACTGCTGCTGCAATTGACTGATAATTTTTTCGATATCTGTAAAATCCCCATTACCTTCCTCAACATCATCATTATTGAAGATATTCATCATAGTGAAACTGCCGATATTTTTCATCGTGCGATCGTCGTACCGAATCCATTTTCCCAGATTGAATAAAGAAGTAGAAGTTTCCGGAGAAGTAGTTGTATCACCCTCAGTTACATTCGTGATATTGAGTTCCCAGTCAATCGTCGTCACCGATATAGTATTATTTCCTATCTGTGCGATCGCCTGATCAACTACAGAGCTAAAATTGAAATCATAAGAACCTGCTACTGACGTACTATTTCCCGCAGTTTCGATAATAATTTGCCGCACCGCCGCATCAGTCAAATTAGGATTAGCACTCAGCATCAAAGCCACCACACCAGCCACATGGGGAGTCGCCATAGAAGTGCCACTATATGTAGCATAATCATTACCCGGAACTGTGGAATAAACTCCCTCACCAGGGGCGGTAACATAAGGAAACGCATTCATCCCCGCCCTATTAGAGAAACTAGCCATATTATTCTTCTTATCCACAGCCCCCACCGCCAATCCCCAGTTCTCAGCATAGCTAGCAGGATAGCCAGTAAATGGGTAGCCATTATTACCCGCCGCCATCACCACCACAGCGCCTTTACTGCTAGCATACTCAATAGCATTTTCTATAGTGCTGTTGGGAAAATTACCACCCAAACTGAGATTAATCACATTAGCGCCATTATTCACAGCATAGTAAATACCATCGGCGAGAGAATTACTATTACCTGAACCCCCATCACCCAGCACTTTCACTGGCATAATTTTGGCATCATAGGCGATACCCGTGACCCCAAAGCCATTATTTGTCCCAGCTATAGTTCCAGCTACGTGACTACCGTGACCATTAACATCAATGACATTGTTACTATTGTCAGCAAAATTCCAGCCTTGGGCATCATCAATGTAACCATTACCATCATTATCTATGCCATTACCCGCAATTTCTCCGGGATTAGTCCAAATATTATTCTTTAAATCTGCGTGGTTGTAGTCAACCCCAGTATCTAACACAGCAACTACCACACCTTTGCCAGTATATCCCTGCGCCCAAGCTGCTGGGGCTTTAACTAAATCTGCTCCCCAGTTATTACCACCAAGAGAAGGAACATCACCAAAACTATTCAAACCCGCAGCTCTAGCAACGGCGGCAGCCGCATTAATTAAACCATAGCCAGAGGTAGAATTAAAATTAGCAGTGCGGACAGATGTTGCACTCACATTACTGGCTGAATTCCAGCTACTGCGACTAGTAAAGCTATAGTCATGCTGGGTAGAAAAAGTATCTACTGAAGAGATATATTTATTTAGCCGGTAATGAGGAAACAAATTCTCACTGAGATTGTCACTGTTCATCTATATTTTCTCCTCAAACCCAGTATTTTTTGGCAACATTAACTGTTAAAACCTGTCTGTAAGGTTTTAAAGGGTGACTTTACCCCCTGGACAAAAAATACTATGAAATTAAATATGAAAATGAGACTTTTTTGACTAAAAATTTAGTTAAAAGTGTAATCTTCCTAAAGAATATGGGTAATTTTTAATTAGTTAGGACTTACGCACAAGTGACGGAATAACGAACCACAGAGACACAGAGTACACAGAGAAATCAGGGTTTGAGAGATATTTTGCGTAAGTCCTGTATTTTACAAGTACATCAGACTATAGATAAATAATTTTTATTTACAAAATTTATTTATACAAAACTGTAATCAGACGTTGAGAAAGTTATTTAAAAATTACTTCTTCTCTAATCTCAATATCTAAAGCACGTTGCACTTTCAAAATTTTAGTGAAACTAGAATTGGCATATTCATTAGCCTCATCACGTTGCACCTGTTGTTCCTTCACATTTAAAAGTTCTGCTAATTGTCCCTGAGTTAAACCGCGATAAATTCGAGCTTTAATAAGTGCTTCTGGTAATTCTTCTAAAGACTTACATTCTAACCTATCTATTTTCCTTGCTTTGAGGTTTTCATATTCCTCTATTTGTTCTAATAGTTCTTCTATTTCACCATTGAATGAAGCTAGATATGATTGATGCCGTAACTGTTCATTTTTATTATCTTGTGGGGGTACTTTTTTTTCCAGATTTTCTATTGCTGATTGAAATTTTTTAATCTGAGCTTTAGTAATCATATATTGACGTTCATTTAAAATCATGGTTAATCTCCTTATTTACTCTTCATTCTAGTAAGAATATTACCCAAATTAGAGTAATATTCTTTGTTTAATGTTCTACAAATCTATGGCAACTATTCCCCTATTATTTAGGTTTTTATCTTTTTGAAAAGATTCTAAAAAAGTATCATAATCGTTAGCATAAGCTGATGCAGGAAAAATTTCACCTCCATAAATTTCCTTTTGCTTCCACCTTTTCTTCCTACCAGCATCTAATAAGTTTATATCTAAATTACTTAGAAGCTCAAAATCTACTTGTTCTTCATCCCAACACATATCAAAGTCTTTTGGATAGGTTTTTCTACTAACAAAACTACCACCAATATAAATTCGACTACATCCTGCTTGTTTTAATATTTCACTAACTCTTGTCATACCTTCCAAAAGCTGTTGACGACGTTCATTAAAAGCTAGAACATCTTTTATTTCCTCCCAGGTGGAAAGATGAATACCAGCAGGTAAATTTCCATTTTGCCCGAACTTTGGGATCATTTTTAGTTATCCTTGTTTTTTTAATTACAGTGTACATAGGCAGTCCTTTTTTTGAAGATGAGATGATAATAGTTTAATGATGACACAACTTTTTTGTTGTGTCTACTCTGATGGAAAATTTACCCATAAAAAAAGCGGGCTAACCGCTTAATCGTAACTAATTTAGCAAACATCCTGTTAAACATTTGCTTGCTGACGTTGATATAAAGACCAGTACAAACCTTTTTGTTGTAATAAATCTGGGTGAGTACCGCGTTCAGCAATCACACCTTTTTCTAAGACTAGAATTAAGTCAGCCCGTTTAAGGGGCGCGAAGCGGTGAGCTATCAGAAACACAGTTCGGTTAGCAGAAACCTTTTGTAAGTTTTGCAAAACTTGCTGTTCGGTTTCACTATCTAAGGCGCTGGTAGCTTCATCTAAGACTAAAATCGGCGCTTGGGAAAGAAAGAGTCTGGCTAAGGCGATGCGTTGTCTTTGTCCCCCAGATAGCGCTGTTCCTCTTTCTCCGACATTACTTTCATAACCGTAGGGTAGTTGACTAATGAAGTCATGGGCTACAGCTAGTCTGGCTGCTTCTACTACTTCCTCGGCACTAATATCGGGATTTCCCAGGGTGATATTCTCTAAGACAGTACCGTTAAATAAGAAGTCTTCTTGGAGAACTACGCTAATTTGTTGCCGTAGTGAGGCTAAATCAGCACTCTTAATATCAAATCCATCTATCAAAATCCGTCCTGATTCAATTTGATATAGGCGTTGTAGGAGTTTGGAAAGGGTACTTTTCCCCGAACCACTGCGGCCGACGATTCCCACAAATTGCCCTGGTTCTACCTTGAAGGAGATGCCTTTGAGGACTGGTTCAATGTGTGGTTGGTAGCGGAAAAATATTTGCTCGAAGGTGACTTGACCTTTGAGGGGTGGTAAAACTAAACCTGTGCCTAATTCTGCTTCTGGGGCAATGTTTAAGATATCACCAATGCGGTCTACAGAAAGGAGGACTTGTTGCAGATTTTGCCATAGTTGCACTAGACGCAATAGGGGTCCGGTAACTCTTCCAGATAACATTTGAAAGGCGACAAGTTGCCCAATGGTTAAGTTTTGCTCAATGACTAATTTGGCTCCAAACCAAAGTATGAGTAAGGAGGAAAAGTTGGTGAGAAAGTTACCAATATTACTGCTAATATTAGAGGTTGTGGATGCTTTAAATCCTGTACGCACAAAACGAGCAAATAATCCTTCCCAGCGATCGCGTGCTACTGGTTCGGCTGCATGAGCTTTAACTGAGTGAATCCCGCTCACTGTCTCCACTAGAAACGATTGACTGTCGGCACTACGATTAAAGGTTTCATTCAGCCATTTACGCAGAATTGGGGTAGCAATAATTGTCAAGGCGGCGAATAATGGTAATACCGCTAAGGCGACAAAGGTGAGTTGGACATTATAGTAAAACATCAACACCAAATACACCACTGCAAAGATACTGTCTAAAATTACAGTTAATGCTGTGCCGGTGAGAAACTGGCGGATTTGTTCTAGTTCTTGCACTCTGGCTATGGTGTCGCCGACGCGCCGCGACTCGAAATAAGCTAAAGGCAAACGCATGAGATGGCGGAATAGTTGCGCTGATAAACTTAGATCTAAACGTCTGGCGGTATGAGTGAAGATAAATAACCGCAGAATACCTAGTATAGATTCAAATGAAGCAATTAATAAAAGTGCGATCGCCATCACATCCAGAGTCGGTAAACTCTGCTGCACCATCACTTTATCAATCACAACTTGGGTAATCAGTGGTGTCCCCAAACCCAAAATCTGCAAAGTGAAAGACGCAAGTAATACTTCCCCTAGAAGTTTGCGGTACTTCCAAACGGCTGGGGTGAACCAACTCAAGTTAAAATTTTCTTGTTCTGATACCAGTTCCACTTGCCAGAGTCTACCATCCCACGCAGACTCCACCACGGACTGAGGTAAACTCTCACAAGCATAATCCTCATTCAAAGGATTCCCAATCATCAAATTAGATCCTTTCATCCCATAGGCTACCACCCAAGAAGCCGGCGGAGATGAATCAGGCTGCCATTGTAAAATTGCAGGAAATGATAACTGTCGCAAGTCATTCCAGTTAACTTGCAACTTCCGCAACACTAAACCCAACTTTTCCCCTGCTTCTACGAGATTTTTCGGGCTTTGTCCCCGGAGTTGGCGTTGCACCCATTCCAACTTCACCGGATGTTCTAATTGTTGCGCCACCATTGTTAAACAAGCCGCAGCCGTATTCACACTAGAAACGAAAGGATAACCGGATGCGACAAAAGTGGAGTGTGGAATCAGTTTCTGGATTTTCTCTGCCTTTTCTTCCTCCGCAGTTCCCCAAAACTCAGCAATTTCGGGAGTGGAAAATTCTTGCCATAAAGCTGTACGCCAACACACAACAACTACTTCTTTGCTAGCAGCTATGGCTTTGCAATCTACAGTTAGATGATCTAAATTACCAAACCAATCTCCTGGTTGTAGAGCTGCTAATGGTTGACCTTCTCCTTCTTCCCGCAAGCGGACTTTACCAGTAACAATGAAAAACTGATAGCTATCTGCGGCGCTTGACCAAATTTTTTCTCCCAGACGATACTGACGGATTTCTGCTTGGTTTTGCAGATGGGATTTTTGTTCAGAACTCAACCCAGATAAAGGCGGTTGATTCCAACGGATGGAAGCGAGGGCGTTGATGTGTAGAGATTGATTATCCAGAGATTTTAGCTCATTTGTAATTTGACCGTCAGCTTTTGAATTTTCTCGACTAGCCATTTTTCAAATAATTCATTTTGTAGTGCTTGTTGGAGTTGCATATCTTCTAAAGACGCTGGCAAAAATTGTTCTAATCTAAATAAGCCATAACGTCCCTCGATTTCTATAGGGCCAATAATTTCTCCAGGAGTGGCTATATCAACAGCTGCTCTTAATTGATCTGGAATTGTGCCTCGGCTAACTGGCCCCATCATTCCATTAACCATGCGGTCTTCTGATAATGAATATTCTCTAGCCAGTTGCTCAAAACTACCTCCTTCTTCAATTTGGGTTTGTAGTTCTTCAGCTATTTCTCGGTTATCAACAATAATCCGGGAAACTATCACCCGGTCTAGAAAAATTTTGCGTTCAATAAAGTATTCTGAGAGTTTTGGTTCTGTAATTAAAAGCTTGAGTTTTTCTAACTTAAAGTTAAAAGTAATAGCTTCGGAAAAGCTAGCGTAATCTGTAGCATTATTCTGTAACCATTGTTGAAAAGTTTCCGGGTCATTAAGTTGATTTTTGAGGCGGAAATCGATGATTGTTTGTTCAGTGAAAGCGGGAGTAATATCGATATCATCTCGCCCTTGAATTTCTTGCTCAATAACATAGTGTCGGAGAATATCGCCAATGAAAGTTGATAATTTTCCAGAGGCTTGCAGATATTTTACAGCTTGATTGATAAAAATTGGTTGGTCATTGATAGTCAAAAATGATGAAGATTCCATGAATTAAATTAATAAACAACTGTTAAGGATTGATATATTACAAACTATAATTTGCAACTTCAGACAATACTCTTGATCTTTGTATGGATAAACGAAAATTACACCAGCAAAGTGTTCTGTAAAATACTTGTGTTTTTTCAAGAATTAGCCAGGTAATGAAGTAATAGAAATTGTCCAGATCAAGGCGAGAAGTATAGATGCGATCGCGCCGATTAATGTATTGAAAATATTCACTACTTCATTGGTGAGCCAATCATATTCAGATTGCAAAGTTGCACCAATTACACTTTCTAAATTAGTAGCGATAAATGCAGCCAATATGCACCAAACTATCCCTAGTAAGTCTATCAGACCTACCGCCCAACCTAAACAGGCGATCGCCATCGAAGCCACCACACCAGCTAAAGTTCCCTCTAAACTTACCGCGCCCTCTGTACCACGAGATACAGGTTGGAGTGTAGTAATCAAAAAGGTACGTTTACCATAGGCTTTACCCACTTCGCTAGCAGTAGTATCAGAAAGCTTGGTACTAAAACTCGCCACATAGCCCAACAACAGCAGAGACTGGACATTGGGGACAAAGGACGGGGTACTGGGTGTAATTAATCCCGAATTCAGTAACCCGATTCCCAACGCACACACAGCCGCAGTTAAAGCCGAACCCCAAACATTTTCCGGGCCTCTAGCACCAGAACGCTTTTCAGCTATTCCTGCTGCTTCCTTCTGCGCCATACCAATACGTGTGACACCGGAACCCACTATAAAATAGAACCCTACCACCAGATATCCTCGCCAACCCAGAGTTACCCAAATCAGGACTCCCAGTAACCAAGCGTGAAATACTCCGGCGGGAGTGAGTAACTTTTTCGGCGCAATCCATACTAAACCCAATAAAATGGTATTTAATCCTATTGCTACCAACCAGGGATTTACAGAGTCAATAAAAGATAACATCATCAATCATCAGTAGTTTTGTCAGAATATCAACAGAATAACCAATTTTAGACTGGGCTGTTCTTCAATTTCTGCCACTACCTAATTCCAAAAATCCCTAGCTTATCTTCCTCTTACACTCCTATTAGAGAAAAAACAGGGAAAACCATAAAAAACTTCCCCGAAGTCTACAGATATGTTGATCGTCTTTCTACCCCACTTTCAACAAACATCTTCACTAAGATATAAGCTGAAATTATCTAAAACTG
The DNA here is from genome assembly GCF_034931085.1 of Nodularia harveyana UHCC-0300. Classification (NCBI taxonomy): domain Bacteria; kingdom Bacillati; phylum Cyanobacteriota; class Cyanophyceae; order Nostocales; family Nodulariaceae; genus Nodularia; species Nodularia harveyana. Next base: position 58,363 of record NZ_JAYGHG010000018.1, read on the forward strand.
TATGCAAATTGACCACAAATAATTTTGAAGACATAAATTTATATATAACAGGACTTACGCAAAAACTCTCACTTCGACAAGCTCCCTTCGACAGGCTCAGGGCATCGCAGTGACCACTCCAACCCTCATTCCTCTGTGTCCTCTGCGTCTCTGCGGTTAGTTATTCCGTAATTAAATATTTGATGTTCTCTTGTCATAACTAGGACTTACGCAAGAACTCTCTTAAACCCTCTTAACTTCGTGTCCTTTGTGTCCTTTGTGGTTCGTTTTTTCATAATTTTGCGTAAGTCCTGATAACGACAAATTTTAACACCAACCCACTTAGCCAACCATTCTAGCTATGAACCAAACTTTATTTCACCTGGCTTTTCCCGTAACTGACATTGCCCAAACTAAAGCATATTATGTGGACAGTCTCGGCTGTACTCCTGGGCGTGAAAATCCCCAAGCGCTAATTCTTGACCTCTACGGTCATCAGTTGGTAGCCCATGTCACCAAAGAGACTTTAGCACCCCAAAGAGGTATCTACCCCAGGCACTTTGGGCTAATTTTTATTCAGGAACATGACTGGGAAGAGTTGCTAGAAAAAGCACAACAAAAGCAGCTTCTTTTTCGGGAATCACCTAAAAATCGTTTTGTAGGTTCGACCTTAGAACACCGCACTTTCTTTTTAGAAGATCCCTTTTACAACTTGATGGAATTTAAATATTACCGCCACCCAGAGGCGATTTTTGGTAGTTCTCAGTATACCGAAATTGGTGACGGGGCTTAATTGGTTCAGTTAAAGCAGATGCTACCGTAGCCAAACACCTGGAATCTGTCAACATCCAAGAATGCAACATAACTGGTAATAATACTTCTTTTCCTAGAGGCATTTGTGAACTCTTTGCTGGAACTATCATCAAATCATAGGGTGTCCAGATTGATGTAAAATTTAGTTGATCTAATATTGTCGCATCAGCATTTAAATCTTTGATAAACTGACTATTGCGGCGCATTTGTAAGCAGCCTGGACGCTGGGAAGCATAGGCAGTCACAGTACCATGATGAGGTGCGGAAATAGTGATAAATCTCTGGACACGGTTAATCCCTCCTAGCCGTTGAACATAGTAACGGCTGACAATTCCGCCCATGCTAAAGCCGATTAAGTCTATTGGTTGTTCTGGGGGAAAGGTATTGGTCACATAATTAGCTACTTGCTGTGCCAAAATATCCAGACTAACAGCACCATTGTTAGGAATCAGATTTAAAGTATATACAGACCAACCCAGTTGTTTCAGGTAACTGGTCATTTGATTAAAAACGGCTCCTGTGTCATCAATACCATGTATCAATAAAACCGAATTGCGCTGTTGGTTTTCAGTGTTCATTAATTTTGCCTATATGAACAAGTCTGTAATATATGTAACTGAGTATAATGCTTGCAGGGCGATCGCCTATGACACTTCTCATACTGGTTAAGAAATCAACAAACTGTGGGAATTAGGACGCTGGTTTGCTCAGTCTATTTTTTTGAGGTTATTCACTGAGACCACAACAAAATGTTAATTTTAATTAAGCAACATCTCATATTCTTGCGCTGAGATCCCATAAGATTGAATAATTAACTCTTGATATCTAACAGTTGCGAGTGCTTGCATTCAAGAGTTAAGACTATTTACCCTGTAGTTTTAGTTCAATGCTAGTTAAGTAGATAATTATAACGTTTATCACCCTCATAGCATAGTTGGTGCAAAGAAATTTAATAGACTGCGTTTTTGTACACCAGGGTCGAAAATATATAAATACGGGAGAAATTCTGATGTTCGGTTTTATCAAAAAGTTAATCACAGGTATTTTCAGTTTCATCACCGGGTTATTACCAGGAAAGAAAGGTAATGGCTATTACTTACAGTTAGATGAATCTGGGGATAAAGTAGCACCAGCACCGAAAGTTGTAGAGAAAGAGGTTTCCCCAGCACCTACAGTTAATGGTACAAAACCTGCAACTACAACAGCAGTGGAAGCGCCAGCAACTAAATCAACTAAAAAGCCATCAAAAAATGGTAAAGCGCCTCAAGCTGAACCCGCTAAAGCGCCAGCAGCAGTATCGAATAGTGTAAAAACACCACCTACTGAAACTACATTTGCACCCAAATATCTTGCGCCTTCCGGTTCTGGTTCCAGTCGTCGTCGTCCAGGTGCGAATATGACTTCTTACCTAGATATGGCTGGTAAGATGAAAACTTCTAACTAACTGATTTAACGCTGCACAGAATCATCAAATCATCCGTCTTCATCTGCGTTTAATTATTCTGAAAAATTGTACTTAGCTTCCCTGGGAATTTTGAGCCAGGTTCAAAAATACTAAGCCACTATATAAATGAAATGCTGGGTCCCAATTAGTCTGTTCCCTACGAAATAGGTGAATGTGAGGCTGAATGTGTCCCAGCAGTTCTTTTTGGTCTAACACCGTCTCTCCAAAAGCTGTGAAATTTGACCAAGTTTTTACCTGTGGAATTTGTGGCAAAATCCATTGCAGTAAACTATTCCAATGAATTGTGGTGGTATTTTCCCCAGCTTTATCAATAATTTCTATACCTTCCTGAAATTCATAACCTTGATCATAAAGTCGGAGAATGCAATTTCTACTAGGTAGGTGTAAATCACAAAATTGAGCATGGTATTGAGTTTGGGTTTTTCGTTCTAATTGCCAACGGCTATCAACATCTACAACTTGCTCAAAAATTGGTAAAAGTCCGAGAACTCTGGCTGTAACTTCTGACCAGTCAAATGTTAGGGAACCAAGTTGATTGGCTGGGTTACGACAAACAATAGTAGGTTTGGGCTGTGATGCGGAAAAATATTTGATTTGAAAAACTTGAATTTGCTGGACTGCGGCTATGGTTGTCCAAAAGCAAGGAATCCCGGCTTGTTGTAACTGTTGTCCATAAAATTGCAGTTCTCCCACTGGTCCACTACGATATAATTTCCAACTGCGACTGGGTAAAACTAGCCTGGCGCTGTAGGGGTCTAGTTGCATTATTTGAGCAAATTTTGGCGCAGCGAGAGTTTTTAATTCACTAGCTAAGGGTTCTAAGATTAATACCCCTAGTTCAGCGTTATTGGGTTGGGATGTGGCTTGAGATATGGCGCGTTGTCTTTCTTCTTGCTGGATTTCTTGGATTTGCTGTAAACCTTGGCGGGCTTGGGTGAGTATTTTGGTGTTGCTTGTATTTCTGAGGAGTTGGCGATAAACTTTCTCTGCTTGTTGGCGTTTTCCAGATACTTGATGTAGTTTCCCTAGATAAAGTTGTACCCAAGGATTTTCTGGTGTTTCTTTTAATAGCTGTTTGAGAAGTTTGGCGGCTGTGTGATAATCTTTACGCTCAAAGGCGCTGGCAAGTTGTTCTATCATGGCACAGTGTGATGGTTACGGATGAGTAATTCCGTAGTCAATTGTGGTGGAATCACTAATTTATTTATACTTCAGAAATTGCGGAAATTAGGGTTAATGCTACTACTGGGGCTGTAACTGCTCGTAGGATGCGACGACCAAGGGATACTGGTTGATATCCTGATGCGATCGCATTTGCAATTTCTGTTTCCGTCCATCCCCCTTCTGGGCCTGTAGCAATGACAATTTCTGGAATGTCATTTGTAATCAGGTGGTTTAAATGGGGATAATCGCCACGGGCTTCACAAATATAACGGTGAGTTGCTGTAGTCGCAGTGATCGCAGTACTGAAGGCTACGGGTGGAAAAATTGTGGGGACAAAAGCCCGTTCTGATTGTTCGGCTGCTTCTGTGGCTATGCGTCGCCAACGTTCTAGTTTTTGGGGACTGGGATTTAGGAGGGTGCGATCGCTCAATACCGGAGCAATAGAAGTTACTCCTAATTCAGTACAATAACGCACTATATCATCAAAGCCATTGCCTTTGGGTAAGGCTACCATCAGGGTAATTGCTAAAGATAATTCGGTTTCTACGGTCAGGGTTTCTAATATCTCGGCTTGTTCTATTTGTAACTCAGCTAACCACCATTTTCCTTGACCATCCATAGCAATGAAGCGATCGCCTGGACGTAACCGCAATACTCTGGTGAGATAATGCTGTTGCTCTTTTGTCAGGGTAATCACACTAGCTTGAATTTGAGAGGGGGCGATCGCAATGCGTTGTAGTTGCGCCATACTTATTTAATTAATTACAGCCGGGGCAGTAAATTCTTGGATGGGAATTACCCGGACATTTAAAGTTAACGGTTGTTTCAAACTTTCCTGGACAAAATCCCTCACCATCTCGATCTGGTTTTCGGAAATGGAACCAATGGGAGCCGCTACTTCTATTTCCACAACCAGAGAATCTTCCTGTCGCTCTACTTTAATACTGCGAATGTCTTGACTAGAAAATGTCAGAGTTCGACGGTAAAGTAAATATTCAATACTGCGTCGTGTGTGTTCTTTCAGAAGTAAGTTATCTAAAGAGAATCCCAAGGGTAAGCCCAAAATAAATATCGCCCCAATGGATAAAATCAAACCTTGACGCGCTCTTTCTAAAGAACCATAGCGCTGTGCGAGAAAGACCAGTGCGCCACTAAAAATAATTCCGATTAAATTTGTCAAAAATAATAAAGAAGCGCCACTAGCGACCGAACGCGAACCGATGGCGATACCAATGCCGACAACGCTTAAAGGTGGAACTAGAGCTACAGCGATCGCTACTCCCGGCAAAGCATCAGCAACATGACGACGTGATTTAGCATAAGCACCAGCTGCACCAGCTGCCAAAGCTACGACTAAATCTAGTAAGGTCGGACTGACTCTTTGCCAAATTTCTGGGCCAAAAGTTTTGATTCCCACAATTTTGGCAATGATCATGGCGGTGACAACAGTTAACACAATTCCACTGAACAGAGTAACGCTAGAACGCTTTAACAAACGCTGATTTCCTACGGCCATACTGTAGGCGATCGCAATTATCGGCCCCATCAACGGTGCTACTATCATCGCGCCAATAATCGTAGCAGCACTGTTTGCCAGCAGTCCCAAAGTGGAGATAATCCCAGATAAAAACAGGAGGATGTAAAAGTTTTTGGAAGAAACCGCTCCCCGCCACATACTACGGCTAAGTGCAGCTATGGGCATGGGCTTTTCTGCTAACCAATGCCATTCGCCACTGTTACTTTCTTTGATTTCTGTGAGTCGCTGTTTACCCCAAGCACTAACTTTATCAATTAACCACATTTGTTGACGAACAACCTTTATCTGTATTAGTTAGGACTTAGACAAAATTATGGAAAACGAACCACAAAGGACACAAAGGACACGTTCGCGTAGCGTCTCCCCTTGGGAGAAGTCAAGAGGGTTTCAAAGAGTTCTTGCGTGAGTCCCATTAGTGTCAAAAAATAAAACCTACCCTCTATTAAAAGTAATGGAGAGTAGGTTAAAAAATTCAGCATCAAGTTGAAATTTATGACAAATTCTGAAAGTAACTTTCTAGGGCTTCGTTAACCAATTCTGTCATCGGTTTATTTTGCTGGTTAGCTGCTTGTTTCAACTGAGCATATACTTCATCTCGGATACTTACCCGATGCCGTGATTTACTGGCAGCAGTAGTTTCAGGCTGGTAAGTAGCAGCAAATTCTCGCAGGGCATCAAAACCTAAGCGATCGCAAAAATCACCAAAGCTCTCCTCATATTTACGAAAGTTCTTAAAGTAAACAAAAATCGGCTCTAAAAAGCTTTCTATGTCGTTATGATGTAGCTTTTCTGTATAAGCTTGGGCTAATCTTGTCTGATCTGGGGAACCTCCTAGCCAAACTTGGTAAGATTCAGGAGCGCTACCCACAAAGCCTAATTCTGCCATGTAGGGGCGAGCGCAACCGTTAGGACAGCCTGTCATCCTGATCACAAAATGTTCATCTTGTAAACCAATTTTGTCTAATAAGGTGCGAATCCGGGCTAAAATGCCGGGGATAGCCCGTTCGGATTCGGTAATCGCCAAGCCGCAGGTAGGCATAGCTGGACAAGCCATTGCATAACGGACTAGAGGTTCGATGCTATTGGGGTCATCAACGATACCGCAACGCTGCAAGATCTCTTGAATGGCTGACTTATTTTCTGGCTGAATGTCGTAAAAAATAATGTTGTGGTGGGGTGTCAAGCGCATAGGTAGGTTAAATTCCTCGACAACCTTCCGTAAGGCGGTTTTCAGTTGAAAGGAACCTTGATCTTTAACGCGACCATTCTCTACGGAAATTCCTAAAAATAGTTTGCCATCACCTTGTTCATTCCAGCCCAGGAAATCGTAATATTTAAACTCTGGTAGGGGTTGGAAGGGGGCGACTGATTTACCGAAATAATCTTCTACTTGGGTGCGGAATTTATCTACACCCCATTCGTGAATCAGGTATTTTAATCTAGCATGACGGCGGTCAGTGCGATCGCCATAATCTCGTTGAGTCGCAACAATGGCTTTCACTAAATCGTAAACATCATCTTTGTTTACATAGCAAATCTCATCTGCGACTCTGGCAAAGGTTTCTTCTTTATTGTGTGTTCTGCCAAAACCTCCCCCAGCAAACACATTAAATCCTTGTAGTTCTCCCTGCTTATTAGTCATAACGACTAAGGTCAAGTCTTGGGAATATAAATCTATGGAATTATCACCAGGTACAGTCAGGCTAACTTTGAATTTGCGTGGCATATAGTGAGTGCCATAAATCGGCTCTTCACTGTTATGAATAACAGTACCTGTACCATTGCGCTCTCGTGCAGCTTTGATTTCTGGGCTTTCTTCCCCACTAATGATTTTTTCCCCATCTAACCAAATTTCGTAATATGCTCCGGTTTGAGGTGTGAGCAAATCAGCGATATTATTGGCATATTCCCAGGCATACTGGTAATCGGGGCGATTTTTAAAGGGAGCGGGTGGAGCCATGACGTTACGGTTAAGATCACCGCAAGCGCCCAAGGTGGAACCCATATTTTTGACTATAGTAGCGATCGCCGCCTTGAGATTCTTTTTTAAAATCCCATGCAACTGAAAACCTTGACGGGTTGTCACTCGTAATGTGTGATTCCCGTGTTCATCGGACAACTTATCTAAAGCCAAATACAGTTGTGGCGGTATAAACCCACCAGGATTTCTGGTTCGCAGCATAAACTGATAATCTTTCTCCTGTCCCTTGACGCGATTATCCCGGTTATCTTGCTGGTAGGAACCATGAAACTTCAGCAGTTGTACTGCTTCTTCGGTAAAATGAGTTGTATCTTCAAGGATTTGCGTAGCTACAGGTTCGCGTAAAAAATTACTTTTTTCCTTGATGCCTTCTACTTTGGAAGGCTTGTCACGATTGGCAATTGGGGCAGGAGCAGATTTAACCATCAGAATTGTTATATTATTCTCAATAAAGCATCGGTGAACACCGAAGGAATTTTTCGGCTCAGTGATTTCCGGTAATCCGGTCGGAAATAAGCAGAATAATTTAATTTTAACACGGCAAAAAGCCGGCTTTATCAGTGATTTAACACTTAATAAAACCGACTTTAAATTATCTTGAGTAGTTAATTCAACAATTCCCAGTCCCTACTTAAAGCGATAGCCTAAACCGCCATTAATGCTGACAGCACTACCGGAACTATTTTCGTAGGCGCTGATTCCGACTTTAGCATTGGTGTAAAGTAGGAAGTTATTAGCAACTTCTGATTCTACTCCAGCACCTACTACTACAGCATTTTTGTTACCCATAGGAGTGGGTGAGCCTTGGTCCTCGACAAAAGAATAACCACCAGTAACAAAGGCATTAGTCCGATTTGCAATTGGGATGTCTAAGGAAACTTCTGGAATAATAGCGGTGGTCTCGTTATTCCAAAGAACATTACCACGTGCAGACACTGGCATATTGCCTAATTTCAGACGGCCTGTAAGATTACCACCAAAGTTAGCCGCATCACCATTGTCTCCACCATTAGTCACACCAGCTGCAATACCAGCACCTAAATAATTAGCATCTGTACCTTTTGTGGGTTGAGCGGCAGCTTGACCAGCACTCATCATTACAGGCGCAACTACTAAAGACAATGCAGAGATTGTCAGAAAAGACTTGAGGATATTTTTCATAATTTTGAGAAAACTTTGTAGGTTTTGCTTTATAAATTGAATGTCGAAAATAGTATCAAAAGGTTCCAGATAATTTTCAGCTTTTTTCTAAGTTGTGATTATTTACGACTTGGCTCAAGGGCAGCCTATTCCCTTGACACTGAGAGACACTGAATTGCAATACCTCATCCCCAGCCATATATTATAGGTGAGATTGCTGGCTTGCAAAGAGAAACTAGATATTTACTCTAGTGAGAATTTCTCTAAAGTAGTCACTTGAGAAAGTGGCACAATCAACACTATCAAATTTAGGCAATATATGTCAGACCATATAGTTAATTAATATCGCTTATTCTGGCTATTCAATTATGATCAAATAATAGGCTGTAGCAGCTATGGCAACAAGCTTAAGAGAGAATCTATAAAGTGAAGTTTTAGTAATTCTCATGGAGAGTGAATAATGCTAACCGCTACAAAAACGTTGTCTGGTTTGATGGGTTTATGTGTCGGTGATGCGTTGGGTGTGCCAGTTGAATTTACTAGCCGCGTGGAAAGAATCAAATCTCCGGTGACAACGATGCTAGGTTATGGTACATGGAATCAACCGCCGGGAACTTGGTCAGATGACAGTTCGTTAACATTTTGCTTGGCAGAAAGCCTCTGTAGAGGTTATTCTCTGGATGCGATCGCCAATTCTTTCTGGCGTTGGTATAAGCAAGCTTATTGGACTCCCCGTGGCGAGTTATTTGATATCGGTCACAATACTCATGAAGCAATTATGCGCCTCAAGCAGGGAATTTTACCTCATCAGGCAGGAGGTAAGGTAGAAAATAGTAATGGTAATGGTTCTTTGATGCGAATTTTACCGATGGCTTATTGTCATCGAAACGTAACTTTCCCGGAATTGATCGCGCGGGTGCATGATGTTTCGGCCATTACCCATGCTCATGTGCGATCGCAAATGGCCTGCGGTATTTATATTAGTATTGCCGTCGCCTTACTGGAAGGGGCTAACCTAGAAACAGCTTATTTACAAGGATTAGAAAAAATTCAATCAGTTTATACTGAGCGGGAATATATTTTAGAAAAGCGACATTTTCGCAGAATATTCAGTGGTGAACTAGCCCAGATACCAGTGGCAGAAATTAATTCTGGTGGTTATGTGATTGATACCCTAGAATCATCGCTATGGTGCTTGTTAAATAGCTCATCTTACTCCGAGACGGTACTGAAAGCTATTAACTTGGGTGGCGATACAGATACTACTGCTGCGGTGACAGGGGGTTTAGCAGGAATTTACTACGGTGCAGACAATATTCCCCCAGAATGGGTCAATAAAATTGCCCGCAAACAGGACATTATTAATTTGGCAGAGCGTTTTGCAGCAGCTATTGACGCTCAGATTTAGTTAAAATTACCAGACCCCCAAGACCTCCCCCCAAGGGCTAAGGTCTATACATACCCTAGTCCCAGGGATGATGGGAGAAACAGGGGTTCTAAGACAAGTGCTAAGGCCGAACCTGTTCAGAAATCCATTGTAAGTAGGCGTGTGAACCTGCAACAATAGGTAAGGCGATGATTTCTGAAAATTCGTAGGAATGGAGTTCCCGAATTTTGGCTTCCAAAGTGGAAAATATCGCCAAATCAGTTTTAATTAGCAACTGCCACTCATACTCCTTGTAAATTTCTCCTTCCCAAGAGTAAATTGAATGGATCGGCAACAAACTCACACAAGCTGCTAGTTGAGCTTCCAAAAGTGCATTAGCGATGGTTTCAGCCTCCTGCTTGTTGGCAGTTGTCACCAGTACTACACCATAATCAGCAGGTATCTCCATAACTTTTAAACCATAGACAGAGAATAGACCTGACCATCAATCAATAGTCGTGTAATGCCCTTGGCTTGCAGATGGGTACTAGCTTTTTGCAGGACTTTACTGTCTGGAACTTTAATCACGCGATCGCGCTTGGTTGAAAAACGCTTTGCGACTCGATGGTTATCAAACACGGGCAAAGTTTTTTGCAAGGTTTCGAGGTTCGGAATTTCTCCCAAGTCACCAAAATCCTTCAGTGGTCTGGTAATTAACTCTGAGGATCTATCGATTACCAAATAGCAACTTTTCGGTAGCTGTGCGGCTGAGAATGGTAAGACTTGAACTGCGGCTTCACTAACCCTTTGTCTTGGAACTAAAGGTGGTGAATCCTCTAAATCTTCTTCCTCGTCCTCATAATCATCCTCGTAATCGTCCTCGTCTAAATCATCATCATCATCATCTAAATCTGATAGATCTTCTGATTCCTCTAGCAATTCTTCTCCCAGGATATGGGCGATCACAGTTGCTTCGGGATGCTCCTCCTTTAAAATTGGACCAGGAATACTGGTGACTTCTGGTGGCTTCGGTTCGACTATTTCTAATCGCTTTGATGTACGTAACTTGGGTTTTTCCTCGGCTGAAGAACGCCGCCGGACTCGTCTGATAGAGGGGTTTAATTCTTCATCTGACTCTGAGTCCTCTTCTTCCAGAACTGGCTGGGGCGGTGAAATCTCTGCTAGCTTCAAGCGAGGATTAGCTTTTTCCTCGGTTGGTGGTGCTGTTTCTGGCTCTAACTGACTTAACAAAGGCACTTGCTCGTAACTTACCTGCGCCCTGCCTTCAGGAGTCCTAGCGGCACGTTTAAGAGAAACGAGATACTCGTATTCTTCTTCTGGTAAGGTGCTTTTGAGCAGGCGACTAATTGTCGAATTACTCACACCATAGCGTTCTGCCAAAGTTGAGGTTGTTTCGGCAGTTTCTCGATATAACTTCAGAATTTCTTGTTTGTCAGGATCTGTTAATTTTCTCACGGTAGACACCAAATTTTCTAAGCTCGTTTGCGCCCGCGCTCCCGCCGAGTTCGGCTCAATGATGCCTCATGTTCTAGGACAGCGCCCATACCAAATAAAACTCCACTAAATACCCAAAACACTTCTAGTATCTCCCCACTTTGATAGTTTGGCCCTTGAGCATATTGAAACCACATATCTGCAATGTAGAGCGAAAACGCGGCCGCTGCAATCATTCTCCAAGACTGGCCGATTCTCCCTCCCCAAAAGGCTAGTAACAAGGTGGTAGCAATAATTAGCAAAACTACATCGCTAACTACGTAAAACCAACTCAAGATAGTAGCTAGCATCTCTGAAGGTCCTGTCTGTTTCATAGAGATCCACCATGCTAACAGACTGCCAAATACGGCAATTGTTGACACAGCCAGCAATTGCCATTTTTCTAAATTTAGTCGTCTGGAAGCTACAGCTAAAATCATGCCTACGCCCACCGAAATATAACTCAGGACAAAAAAGATATCGCCAATGGACACATCTGGTTCTTCGTTTAAAATTATTTCTGTGTAACCGAAAAATATCCCTCCCAGGAAATAAGAAAACATCCCAATCGCCATTGCGAGCCAAATATTCCGGCTGCTGACAATTTGCGGACTACGCCAATTCCTCAAGCATAAAACACCAGAACCCAAGTAAGCCAAAGCTTCAAAAATATTTGTACCAATCACATACCAATCGGCACGAGTTTCTATACCATCTGCTCCTGGAACTTTGGCACTAAATAATAAAAAGTATAACAGTGCCAGCACAGCCCAGCTAATACCAACCAAGATCAGGTTGTGATTATTGAGAATCGATGGAGAACGGTCGATTTTGTCGTAAGAGCTACTCATAAAAACTAACTATGTAAATGCACTCAACAGTATTTTGGTGTGCAGGACTGTGTAGGAAGCAGTCTATTTATCCAGTAATAAACCAGTTAATCACTAGCATCATGGCGAGTAGACCCAGTTTTCCCACACTTGTCATGCTATTGCCACAGTTTACCCAGTGATGATTGATTTAGCCAACTCATAAACAGCGATCGCTCTGTTTCTGGCATATCTTGTAACGTATCAGTAACTTCATGGGCAAAGTTTGTATTCCCAAAATATGTTTTTCCCAGTTTATGCACTTGTTCCAATAAATGGATCAGATGATCTTCTTGCCAAGGAGGAAGTTTAACTGTTTCGAGAGGGTTAATTGTGATTAAGTTTTTGACTGCTTCTAGGGAAGATGTCTCGGGAAATTGTTGCCTTTGTAAAAATTCAGCAATATCTTTCTCAAACAGTGCTGCTTGCCGATTGCCTAATAACTCTTCTATGTCCAGATAAACGGCTTGCAACAGCAAAAGACCGCCTTGAATATAAGTTTCGTTCTCACCATGACCACCTGTGTCATTGTCTATTTGATCTAAGCGAACTTTTCCCCAAACGCTAAAGCGATCTGGTTCCTCTAGCAATACACAGGCTTTACCTCGATTATCAGTTAATTCCCTCCACAAGGATCTAGCTTCTTCTTCTTGGCTAGCTTTGAAGACGCTAATTAAGCGAAAGGTTTGCCCCTGATAATTGAGGATCGGCACTTGCTGATCCCGTTTTGGGTGCTGAATACTCGATATTTCAACATCCTGCCGTTTGAGAATAAACATGGCACTAGCAAATAACTCCTCACAGGGGCTTTGTGGATAATGCGATCATCTATAGTCGTGATTGGGTAACATCGCCAAGAGTACGATTACTTAGTGTGTTATTGAGTTGAGCGTTGCGATCGCCACAAGCTAACCTCAAGTAAACCGCCTAAAGAGCATTTATATCAACACACAAATCACCTACTGGGAACACAATATAGCTAATCAATAGCCCATTTACTGTGTTTTTACTGTAAATCACATAACTAGCGACTTGAATCATACCCTTGCTCATGGGCAACCTGCAATTTTTATTTGCTTCTTCAGAGAAGATTAGGGTATAATTGGCTAGATGGCTAGTTTATTATCATAGTCATAAATTGGGTGCGTAGCTCAGTGGATAGAGCCACGGATTTCTAATCCGTTGGTCGCAGGTTCGATCCCTGCCGCACCCGTTAAAAATTTTCTACAACCTCGCTAAATATAATCTGCTTTTGTCCTGCTGCACAATGAAATTATCTGTTATCAGCTAAAGATAAAAAATTTTTTTGTGCCTTTCCAAAGTTGTCTGGGTAGTTGCATGGTTAATCTACCTGGAAATGATTTAACACCTGTTAATCTTTTAGATGAGTTATTTGGAATATTCATCTGTTTTTAACTATTAAAGTATAGTATTACACTAGAACTATAGTCAAAACAATAAAATAGGAATTCAGTTTGTCAACAGTTTCAAAACCTGAACACCTATAATTGAAATCTACTTATCTCTAATAATAGAAAGCCCGTGACGAGGATTGAACTCGTGACCTCACCCTTACCAAGGGTGTGCTCTACCACTGAGCCACACGGGCGGAAACAAGACTTGGTTTTTGAGTTATGAGCTATAAAGCAGTGAATTTACCAATCACCTAGCAATTATAGCTCATTACTTCAGAAGTGGTGGGCCGGGCTGGATTTGAACCAGCGTAGGCGCTAGCCAACGGATTTACAGTCCGTCTCCATTAACCACTCGGACACCGACCCATTTGTTTCACAGTTACTAACGTTAGCACCAAGTTTTGGAAAACGCAAGCCTTTTCTCAAAAAGATTTTGAGGAGACGATTGATGTCACTCTAAGTCAGTAATTCTCCCGTTTCTTGGAGGGAGTGTAAGCGGTGGTAAATCCCTTCGTGGCGCAAGAGTTGAGCATGGCTACCCACTTCAGCAATTCTTCCTTGATCCAGGACTACAATTTGATCGGCTTCGCGGACTGTACTTAAACGGTGAGCAATGACAATTGTGGTACAAGTCCCTTGAATTGAACGCATGGCTAATTGAATAGCACGCTCGGACTCATAATCCAAACTAGAGGTAGCTTCATCGAAAATTAGCACGTCTGGCTCCACTAGCAACGCCCTCGCAATTCCTAAGCGCTGTCGTTGTCCTCCAGATAACCTCACACCACGTTCCCCAACAACCGTGTAATAACCTTGGGGGAGGTGTGACATCACTTCATCAACTCTGGCGATTCTACAGGCTTCCTTGACCTGTTCTAGCGTCGCATTTGGTTTACCATAGGTGAGATTATCCAAGATAGTACCGTTAAAAATGTCCACTTCTTGGTGAACGATCGCTAACCTGCGCCGATACTTACCGATATCCAAAGTACTAATATCTTGATCATCAATCAAAATTTTCCCGGATTGAGGTTCAAAATACCGCAGCAACAATTTTACTAAAGTGGACTTCCCAGAACCAGAACGCCCAACTAACGCCACAGTTTGATATGGTTCAATTACCAAGTTGATATCTTGCAAAACTTGACGACTGTGATCATATCCAAAACTAATGTGTGATAACTCGATTTTTCCGATGAATTTATCCGGCACTTCCCCTGGTTTTGGTTCTTCTAAAATATTCACTGCATCAGATGCAATTGGTTCTTGTAAAAACTCTTGAAAACGTAACATTGAAGAATAGCGACGGGCGAAAACTTCTGCTATTGTGCTGATGGGTTCCAATTCAGCGTAAGCCATGCTGGAAAGAGTTAAAGTCATGACAAACTGACCGAGAGTAATTCTCCCATCTACTGTTGCGGCTAAGGTTAAACCCAAAATTGCAAACACACAAAATTGAATTACAGCCTTTTGGAAAGTCACCAGTTTGACATAACCTTTATGGATGCGATAATCAACAACGGTAAATTCTCGGTCTAAACGTTGCTTTTGTCGCTTGAGTTCCTGAGATTCTGTTGCAAAGGCTTTGACTGTTTTGATATTAGTAATTAATTCGGAAGTGCGGCTTTCAGTACCTTCCATATATTTATCCAAGCGACTTTCATGCCAAATTATCCGGCGCAAAGCCTTTAAACTAAAGCTGAGGATAAATATAAAAGAGATGAGATATAAAATTGCAATTCGCCATTCAATGAATAAAATAAATCCAAAAATTCCTAGCACACGAAATAGTTTAGGAATCAACTGTCCAGCAATTTCAGGATAAGTCCAAGTATAGTTAGACAAACCTCTGGCTAATCGTCCAGAAATGCGTCCAGGGTTATTCTCATCATAAAATTCTAGTGGGAGGGTGAGAATTTTAGCTATGGCTGCTTCGGCTTGATCTCGACGCGCTTTTAAGGGTATATCCCAGTGGAACCAAACGGTGAGCCAAGGCTGTGTGGGGGCTTTGACTACGGTAACCAAAAAAATTAAACCCAGTAATACACCTAATGATAGAGTTTGATTAACTGGGTAATTGATCAGTTTTCCTATGGTGGCGATCGCACTTTCTAATGGTCTATCTAAAGGTTGATTAGATAAAACATTTAAAATTTGCCCAATCCCATAAGGAACAACTAAATCAATGATTTCGTAAATGCTGGATGCTGCAATAGTTAAAACACTCAGCTTCCAGTGTGCATGAAAATAATGGAGAATATCTTGAAATTTAGCCATAATGCACACCATCCTAGACTGCTAAATTTAGCCTATTTATGTAATATAAAGTAGTCAAGTCTGGGAAAATTAATCTTCAGAATTACGTGAAAATTCCAATTGATAGCGATAAAGGGCGACTGGATGGGAACCTGCGGTAAAGTAATCTGGATCTTGGGGTGAGAGATAAACAGCAGTTACTTGATCCGCTATGATTGCGGGATAAGATGTAGAAACTTGCTGATATGCAGTAGTAGATTCAACTACGTTGAAATAGGGACGCGCAGCGCCTTTAAATAATTGTTGAAATACTTCTGCGGTAATGAATTGGCTATTATTAGGAGTTTCAGTAGCCCGTGCAGTGATAATAGAAACTAATTGACGTTCTCCCGGTAAAAGGGTAATTTGTCGATTTGGTGAGTCTGGATCTATTTTGACTGATAATACACCTTCTTCACCTAAATAAGCTCTGGCTAAATTTAAGCTATTAAATACTCTATCTGCTACTAAATTTGAAGATTGATTAGCAATTTTAGGAATGAGTTTTAACCCAGTAACGCGGGGTTTTTCGGGAATAAACCGCACTAAAAAATTCACTGGCTGATTAAGTTGTTGGCGATTAGATTCAAAGCCAGGGGTAATAATATCCGGTGCTAAAGGTGCTGCTAAGTCTACCAATGTGCTGGTAACTTTCCATGAACCAGCCATCCATTTAGGATACACTAAATCTCCCTCTGCCCGTTGTACGGAGGTGAGTTGTTCCCACTGGGGAAAATTTGCTAACCGTTGGGATAATTCTCCTGCTATTGCTGTGTCACTCCATCCTAATAGGCAGAAAATAATTAAGCTAAAAGTGCAAATTACCCTGATAGTTAGCATGAATTTGATAGATTTTATAAGGTTTCTATGGGTATGGGTTGCCAAACTTCTCCATATTGCTGTTGTAAGTTTTGCCAGGCTTCCACTTGTCCAGGTTCATATTCTCCGGGTTTACCCCATTGCAAAAATAAGCTTAAAGCAACTTCTTGTTTTTCATCTAAAAAGCGAATGGCGTAGGTGGTAAAGTTACCTCTTTTAGCTGTACCTGTTTCAAATTTCACTTCAGTAATTTTATCCATATTAAAGTGAAATTCAAAGCCTTCTGTGTGCAGATTGGCATATTTACCTTTAAGCAATTCGGCATAAAATAGTTTTTCTATTTTGCCACGGGCTTCTAATACAGCCGCGCTGCTGGTAACAATAATCCTTAAAGTTCCTAAGTTTTCACAGGCTTCTAAAAAGTCTCTCAGATTCTTAGTCATAATTATTTATTCCTAATTTATTAATCAGTAAAAAGGCTAGTAAACAACTATTAACTATCTTTCGTATCTTTCGTAGGCGGCGACAATGCGCTGAACTAAAGGGTGGCGGACAACATCTTTTTGGGTAAATTCACAAAAGCCAATACCTTCAACGTTTTTGAGAACTTGTAAGGCTACGGCTAGTCCTGATTTTTGGTTCAGGGGTAAATCGGTTTGTGTGGTGTCACCTGTAATTATCATCCGAGAACGGAAACCCAAACGAGTTAAAACCATTTTCATTTGGGCGGGTGTGGTATTTTGAGCTTCATCAACAATGACAAATGCATGATTGAGGGTACGTCCGCGCATATAGGCTAGGGGCGCGACTTCAATGACACCACGTTCCATTAAACTGGGGACTTTTTCTTGATCAATAAATTCATAGATGGCATCATACAGGGGGCGGAGATAGGGGTTAATTTTTTGTTGTAGATCTCCGGGGAGAAAGCCGAGTTTTTCGCCAGCTTCTACAGCCGGACGAGTTAAAATCAGTTTTTCTACTTGATTATTGAGGAGTGCTTGGACAGCCACAACTACCGCGAGATAGGTTTTACCTGTTCCAGCCGGACCAATGCAGAATGTGAGGTCACGCTTACGAATATCGTTAATGTACTGTTTTTGGCGAAAGGTTTTGGCACGGATTTCTTCACCGCGACGAGTTTTGGCGAGGACATCTCGCTGTAATTCTTGAAGTTCGTCTTGGCGATCGCTATCCTGGGCTTGGCGAGCTGTTAAAATATCGGCACTGGAGATAGTATTGCCTTTAATCCAAATAGGTTCCAGCGATCGCACTAATTTACCAGCCAGATTAATTTGCGCTGCTGTACCACTAATGTGTAGTTCTTGTCCACGTAAGACTAAATTAGCCCCTGTTTGTTGGGAGAGCAGTTTGAGATTTTCTTCTCGATCACCGGCGAGAGCGATCGCACTGGGAATATTAGGCAGCTGAATGATTAAGGCCTCTGCCATAAGTATTTATGAATAAATTTATGTAGTGCGGTTTTTAACAACAAAGCTAATTTGTGACTAACTGATTGAAATATCTGAGCGGGATTAACCACAGCACTGGGGCGTAGTTGATTGTCCACCGCTCAGACTTTCTCTTCGTTAACTATCTAGTTCGAGGTTTGACAACAGGTCTGGGTATATCTACAGTTTTGTCACGAGTTTTGGGTTCTGGCGATGGCACGGCTCGCACCGAAGGCGATCGCTCTTCTTGATTGTCATCAGAAGACATTCCCTCTCGTCCCAAACTATTGCTGCCATACATATCTAAGTATACTGATTGTCCAGCAACTTCAGCAGCCGCCGCAATTACCGTTCTGATAGCCTGGATATTGCGTCCCCCTCGACCAAACACTTTCCCCTTATCTTTGCTTTCAAAGGCGATGCGAATCCAAACCCGTTTAAGCGTGTGAGAAAATTCACAATCAATACTTAAAGTCTCTGGAGATTCTAAAAATGGCTGCATCAAAAACTTTACTAGCTCAATATAATCAGGACTAGCTTTTGGAGATAGGATGCTGGAATTAAGATGCGTTTGTGGCACTGACCTGTTCAAAAACATTGGCTTTTACTAAAATGCTGCGGACGGTATCGGTCGGTTGAGCGCCTTGTTGTAGTCGCTTAACGATACCGGGAACATTTAGTCGCACTTCATCAGTTCTGGGGTTATAGAATCCCAGTTCTTCTAGGGGACGGCCATCGCGGCGAGCTAGGTTGTTAATAGCGATAATGCGGTAACTTGGTTCCCGCTTTTTCCCGAATCGCTTCAAGCGCAATTTAATCATGGTCGAGGAATGATTCTCCGATTTGTTGGTACTGAAATGCTCATTTTAGCACTTGCCTAGCATTACCTGCTATGAATCAGTTAACAGTTATCAGTTAACAGTGAACAGTTTGTCAAGTCTACAGAGTGCCGAAGCCCTTTTTCTTCTTATCTTTGTTCTTTTTCTTTTTGGTGCCAGCCGGGGTATTATAGCCGCGCCATCCAGGATTAGAGGGACGATTACCATCACCACCAAAAGGATTGCCCATACCGCCGCCAAACATACCTGGCATTCCCGCCGGCATTTGACCTTGACCCATTTGCTGCATGAGATTTCGCATTTTTTGGAAATCAGCCACCAATTTACTCACATCCGGTTCTCTGTAACCAGATCCTTTAGCAATGCGCCGCCGGCGACTGGGAGAACTTGCCAATAAATCCGGGTCTTGGCGTTCTTGGCGGGTCATGGAGTTAATCATGGACTCGCAACGCTTGAGTTGAGTTTCTCCCTGCTTCAGTTGGTCATCGGAAATCTTGTTCATACCGGGAATCATCTTCATGATCCCTCCCAGTGAACCCATATTTTTTAACAACCGTAACTGTTTGACAAAATCGTTAAAGTCAAACTTAGCAGAGAGAATTTTATCCTGCATTTTCTCAGCATCAGCTAGGTCAAATTCTTCCTGGGCTTTTTCTACCAAAGAAAGAACATCACCCATGCCCAATATCCGGGAGGCCATGCGATCGGGATAGAAAGGTTGCAGTGCCTCGACTTTCTCGCCCACACCGACAAATTTAATGGGCGCTCCGGAAATCTGCCTAACTGACAGCGCCGCACCACCACGGCTATCACCATCTAATTTGGTCAGGATTGCCCCGGTAATGCCGATTTGTTCGTGAAAGGTGCGCGTGAGATTTGCTGCCTCTTGCCCAGTCATGGAGTCCACAACCAGCAAGGTTTCATCAGGTTCTACAGTGGCTTTGATGCGGGCGAGTTCCGCCATCATGTCCTGATCGATTTGTAGACGACCAGCAGTATCAATAATGACTGTATCTACACCTTCGGCTCTGGCACGTTCTACACCCTGGCGGGCAATTTCCACAGGGTCAGCATCGCTACCCAGGTCAAATACTGGGACATCAATTTGTTTACCTAAAGTCAGCAACTGATCAATAGCGGCGGGACGATATACGTCTGTTGCGACTAACAAACAACTACGGTTTAATTTGCGTAAATGTAAGGCTAATTTGGCGGTGGCGGTGGTTTTACCAGTACCTTGTAACCCTGCCATTAAGACGATTGTGGGTTTTCTCTCAGTTTCTGCCAAGGGAACGTTTTCTGCTCCCATGACCTGCACTAATTCATCGTGAACAATTTTGATGAACTGCTGGTCAGGGCGGACACCACTAACCACGTCGGCTCCTTGGGCTTTGGTTTCGACTTCGCTAATAAAATCTTTAACTACCTGGAGATTAACATCTGCTTCCAACAAGGCGCGGCGCACTTCCCGCAAAGCGTCTTGAATATTGGATTGAGATATTTTGTTCTGTCCCCGTAGTTTCTTCCAGGCACTTTCTAAACGGTCAGATAAAGCATCAAACATAATGTAATTACAGGTAGTTCGCCAATGAGTCAGCTTGAATCGCTCAGTTTAAAGGTTTCTGGGGCGATTCCGAATTTTCGGTAAATTTTTAATGTGCTATTTACCAGCTTAATAGTTTTCAACGCGAGTTGAGCAACTAGATACTGATGTTGATGGAGTTAGCAAGAATTTGGGAAGATGATTAAACGCAGAGGGGCGCGGAGGTAAGCGCAAAGGTTCGCGGAGTTGTTATTTTAATTTGAGGGTGAGGTTATGAGTCAGGTGATTTTTCAGGTTGATGCTTTTACGAATAGGTGTTTTGGGGGGAATCCGGCGGCTGTTTGTGTTTTGTCTGATTGTCGGGATGATGGCTGGATGCAGAATGTGGCGCAGGAGATGAATTTGTCGGAGACGGCTTTTTTGCTGAAGCAGGATGATGGTTTTAGTCTGCGTTGGTTTACGCCGACTGTGGAGGTTCCTCTTTGTGGTCACGCAACTTTGGCTAGCGCTCATGTTCTTTGGTCTCAGGGGTATTTGTTACTGGATGAAGTGGCGCGTTTTTATACGAAAAGTGGTGTTTTGATTGCTCAAGGTTTGGGTGACTGGATTGAGTTGGATTTTCCGGTGAATCTTTCTGAAGTTACGGTTACACCCCCGGAGTTAGAGGAGGCTTTGGGTGTAGGTTGTAAGTCTGTGCTGCAAAATTCTTTGGGCTATTTGGTGGAGGTGGAGTCTGAGAAGTTGGTACGAGAAATGCAGCCGAATTTTCAGCTATTGAAAAAATTAGATATCCCTGATGTGATTGTCACTAGCCAAACTGATGCAGATTCGGAATATGATTTCGTTTCTCGATTTTTTGCACCGGGCTTAGGTATAGATGAAGACCCTGTAACTGGGGCGGCTCATTGTTGTCTGGCGGCTTTCTGGCGCGATCGCCTACATAAAGATGAGTTTTTGGCTTTTCAGGCCTCCCGGCGGGGTGGAGTGGTCAAGGTGCGCTATTCAGGGGGCGATCGCGTTTATCTCTCAGGACAAGCAGTAACTGTAATGCGTGGTGAATTATTTACCTAAGCTGTATCTGGCAAAAAATCAGCATCCACAGAAATAGATAATGAAACCCTTACAATTAAAGAGTTTTGAGCCTGTTCCCAGCGATGCACTGAGCAGTTCGACCCTTCGACAGGCTCACTGTAACACTTGTCGAAGTGTTCCCTGTTCCCTGCTATATCAGGACATTCCACGGGAAATTTACTGTGGTAATTTCATTAATAGCTGTTTTCCGTCCTCGACTGTAAGAGGATGTTTTATAAGTCTCTTCTCCACTTGATGTTTCTGCTTAAACATCGGTAAACCCTCTCCAGAGGCAGCTGAAGGGCTTATTCAAAGGATATTTTATGATTGGGCGATCGCTTCAATTCAAACACAGATAGGATCAGAGGAATGGGAATGACCAAAAGAGTGTAGAAGTTGGTGAGGGATCTAAATAATAACCGTTGTCCAGGATCGTTGACGAGATCGAGAATGGGCTGTCCCAAGGCACTTGAAATTCCAACGACGGTATATCCTACTGTGACTGCGAATAACGTTATCAGATAGGTAATGGCAAGGAAACGGCTATTTCTGAAAGGCAGTGCCTTCATCGCGTAGAAGTACAAAGCATTCTCGAAAGCTACTAAAAACAGAAGAAACTGAAAGCCGATATAGGGGAGATAATGATACAAGAAGTTCACTTCTGGGTCCCAGACAAACACAATTCTGAACCAGACAGTCAAGAGAATTTCAATGGGCAAGAAAATTGTCGAGACGATATAGGCATATCGTGGAGCTTTGTTTTCCTTATACGCATCTTGAATTCTCAAAAAATTGAAAATTACATAGAAGAGAAAAGGAACTTCCCACAAGGGTAGGAGCATCGCCGAAACCGTTCGACTGGGTTCATGATCCAACCAATTACAGGGGTGATTAAACCCAAACAATTTATAGATTGCAGTGGTTTCGGGATCAACTGCAACCAATGTTTTAGTCAAAATCGCTCCCACAAGTAGTATGATAATCAATGCCACATAGGAAATAATTCTCAAAATTTCTGGATTAAACGTCAAACTAAAAGCATAGTTGACTGCCTTCTTTTTAGTTGACTTGTCGACATTCATATTTGTTTTACCTCAATAAAAGGGTGATTTTCATTTTGGATAACTGAGTAATTAAGGTTTCAAAAACCTGACTATTGATCAATTTGGGACAATTTTTCTGAGAACTTTCTCCAGATTTTTTGGTCGGTAATCTGAAAACTAAACTTAACCGCATCTATACAGCAACCAAACTGATTTTATTAATTAGAATATAAAATATCACATAAGCTTTGAATGTGGATATAAAACTTCAGAACAAAGAACAGGCTCTGCCAAATGCCCGCCAAACAGCCAAATACTAGAAGTCCCATTACAGCTTGTAACTGGTTAATAGAGCAACTACCAGGATTAAGTCAGGAAGAACAAACCCGATTGCAAGACTGTGGAATTATAACTACCAAAGACTTAATTAAACAAGGAAAAACTGCGGAAACGAGGGTAAATTTAGCAAATAAAGTCCAAGTTAATCTGCAATATGTAAATAAATGGATCGCCTTAGCCGATTTAGCGCAGATTCCTGGTGTGGGAATGGAATATTGCGGTTTATTGCTACATTCTGGTATTGCTTCTGTAGCACAACTAGCTCAAACACCTACTCAGAAATTACACAGACAAATTATGCGCCTCCAGGTATCAACAATGCAGCGCCGAGATTTGTGTCCAACTATTGATGTGGTTCAAAAATGGAGTCAGGAAGCACAACAAATTATCCGACTCAACTAAAAGCCTTATTCCTTTGCTAATACACCATTTAAAAAGATATCAGCCAAACCTTCTGCCATTTGTTGCATTTCCTGGGGTGAAGCATCGGGAGCCATGAGAGTATTGTTAGAAAAACCAGCGATCGCAAACATTCCTAAAAACACCTTAGCCACTAGTTTGGCATCAGTTTGGCGATAAATCCCCTTATCCATTGCACTTTGAAAGAAAGCTTCCGCCACATCGGTCATTTTATCAATAACTTCCTCTTGAATGCGATCGCGCAAATCTGGATGAAACTGCACCTCCATAAAACAAACCTTCATCAAATCCACATTTTTATGTAAATTCCACATCCGGCGGCGCATGACTTGAGCGATCGCCTTATAACTGCCCATTTCACTCAATTCTGTCAATAAATCTGTTAAAATCTCCACCCAGCCACTAGTAGCTACTTCTACTAAAATGGACTTTTTATTGGGAAAATAACGGAATAAAGTCCCCTCAGCCACACCTGCTGCTTGGGCTAAATCACGGGTGGTAGTACCATCAAAACCCTTGGAAGCAAATAACTTTTGTGCAGCTTGTAAAATCCGGGTGCGTGTTTGTGCTTCAGAAGTCGGAGGTGATTTAAAAATCCGCATAACAATTATTCTGTAATCTTAGGAACGCAGCTTGTTAGATTATTGTCTAGTGTCAGGCATAAAAAACACAGAAAGCTTAATACAAGGTAAACTCGCTGTTTGCCACTCAGGATATTTTTCAGATAATGGAACTTTAGTTTTATTCTCGCTTATGAATCAGCCCAGTCGTTCAATTTTGCCCTGGTCAGCCCAACTAACTATAATATTACGTCGGCTTTCCACCATTTTACTGGTCGTTGTAATTTGCTGGTCGGGGTTACTACCAGACATGGCTCTGGCTCAAACTGCAAATCCTTTACAAAGAATCCGAGAACAGCGTCAAAAACCAGCAGAGACTAGTTCAATTCAACCCTATTTAGATCGGGTAATTGCACAGTTAACAGAATTTCGCCTGGATAATGGGATGAAATTCATTGTCTTGGAACGCCATCAAGCCCCGGTGGTTTCTTTTCTGACTTATGCTGATGTCGGTGGCGTAGATGAACCAGAGGGTAAAACTGGTGTCGCCCACTTTTTAGAGCATTTAGCATTTAAAGGAACAACCCGCATTGGGACAAAAGACTACGCAGCCGAAAAAGTTTTATTAGACCGCTTAGAACAATTAGATACGCAAATTAAAACTGCAAAAGCCAATGGTAAATCAGATAATCTGGCTGAATTGCAAACTGAATTTAAGCAAGTAGAATCTCAAGCAGACCAGCTGATCAAACAAAACGAACTTGGACAAATTGTTAAGCAATCCGGTGGTGTGGGTTTAAATGCTAGCACTTCCGCCGAAGCCACCAAATACTTTTACAGCTTTCCCTCTAACAAGTTGAAACTGTGGATGTCACTGGAATCGGAGCGATTTCTAGAACCTGTACTACGGCGGGAATTTTTCAAGGAAAAAGATGTCATTTTAGAAGAACGCCGGATGCGAGTGGATAATTCGCCTATCGGTCAGATGATTGAAAAATTTACCGATACTGCTTTCACCGTCCATCCCTACAAACGACCGGTGATTGGTTATGAAGACGATATCCGCAATCTCACCCCGGAAGATGTGCAGAACTTTTTTAATACTCACTATGTACCGAGTAATTTAACCATTGCTATTGTCGGAGATGTGGATGCGGCCGAAGTGAAAAAACTGGCACAAACATATTTTGGCCGCTATCAAGCCAAAGCTAAAGCCGAAGCCAAGATTCCGGTGGAACCACCCCAAACAGAACCAAGAGAATTTACTCTAGAACTACCTTCTCAACCTTGGTATTTAGAAGGCTATCATCGCCCGTCAGTTAGCCATCCCGATGATGCTGTGTATGAAATTATTGGCGGTTTGTTGAGTAATGGACGGACATCGCGGTTGTATAAATCTTTGGTAGAACAAAAGCGCGTGGCATTAAATGCTCAGGGTTTTAGTGGCTTTCCTGGAGATAAGTACTCAAATCTAATGTTATTTTATGCGCTAACGGCTCCTGGTCACACGGTGGATGAGGTGGCGATCGCCTTGGGAGAGGAAATTAATAAGTTGAAAACCCAACCAGTAGCGGAAGCTGATTTACAACGGGTAAAAACTCAAGCACGGGCGGGTTTATTACGTAGCCTCAATTCTAATATGGGTATGGCACAGCAATTATTAGAAGCAGAGGTGAAAACTGGTTCTTGGCGGAATTTGTTTGAAAAGTTAGATCAAATTTCGGCGGTGACATCTGCGGATATTCAACGAGTATCTCAGGCAACTTTTACACCAGAGAATCGCACAGTTGGTAAGTTGTTATCGAAGCCAGAATAAAAAGATTTTTCAGAGGAACAGGGAAATATGAGGGTTTGAGAGGCTAGTGTGAACTCTCTTAGGGGATGAACGGGATTAGGTACAGAGGAAAAAAAGGTAAAAAACCGATGGGATTAAGAATTTTCAAGTTTAAATTTAGGTTGGGCAAAGGTAAAGGGCTATTTTATGGTTTAACTCTGGCTGTTGCTTGTTTACTGGTTAGTTTTAACTTTTCTTTAGCAGCGACGGCGGCGGCGAAGCATTACACTGAGTTGGAACTACCACCATTGGCTGAGATTAAGTTACCAGAGCATGAGCGCTTTGTCTTAGATAACGGTTTGGTTGTCTATTTGATGGAAGATCACGATTTACCTTTAGTTAATGGTACGGCTGTGGTGCGGACAGGCGATCGCCTAGAACCAGCTGATAAAATCGGTTTGGCTAGTTTTACAGGTGCAGTTATGCGGACTGGGGGAACTCAAAAGCATTCCCCTGATCAACTCAATGAAATGTTGGAACAACGCGCCGCGAGTGTAGAAACCAGTATTGGTCAAGGTTCTGGGAGTGCTGGTTTTCAGTCTCTGACGGAAGATTTAGAAACAGTATTTGATTTATTTGCCGAAATTCTCAGACAGCCAGTTTTTGCCCAAGAACAATTAGATTTAGCCAAAACCCAAGCTAAAGGTAGCATTGCTCGCCGAAATGATGATCCAGATAGTATTGCGAGTCGGGAATTTCAGAAATTAATTTATGGTGCAGATAGTCCCTATGCTCGCACCCTGGAATATGTCAACCTGGAAAATATTTCTCGTGGGGACGTAGCGCAGTTTTACCAGAAATATTTTCATCCCAATAATATGATTTTAGGGATTGTGGGAGATTTTGAACCGCAAAAAATGCGATCGCTCATTCAAGCCAAATTTGGCGACTGGAAACCCCACAACGAAATTACTCCCCCCCAGATATCAGAAGTCAAGCCAGCTAACAACGGCGGTGTATTTTTTGTCAATCAACCACAACTAACTCAGAGTAGTGTATTGATGGGGCATATCGGCGGTAAATTTGACAATCCTGATTATGCCGCCTTAGACGTATTGAATGGCGTATTAAATGGATTTGGTGGACGTTTATTAAACGAATTGCGATCGCGCCAAGGTTTAGCTTACTCCGTCTACGGTTACTGGAGTCCCCGCTTCGACTACCCAGGAATGTTTATAGCCGGCGGACAAACGCGATCGGATGCTACAGTCCAGTTTGTCCAAGCCTTACAAGGCGAAATCAAACGCATCCAAGCCCAACCCGTCACAGCAGAAGAACTAGCTTATGCAAAAGAGTCAACCCTCAACTCCTTTGTCTTCAACTTTCAAGACCCCAGCCAAACCCTATCACGGTTAATGCGATACGAATATTATGGTTATCCGGCTGATTTCCTATTTCGCTATCAAAAAGCCGTAGCCGCCACCACAATAGCAGACGTGCAACGAGTAGCCAAAGAATACCTCAAACCAGAACAAATCATCACTTTAGTAGTCGGGAATCAAACCGCCATTCAACCGCCATTAACACAGTTAGCCAAATCTGTAACCCCCATAGATGTAACAATTCCTAATCCCCCATCACAGGCGCAGAATTAAAAGTTACCCAGAGGCGCGAAACATCGCGTCTCTATAATTATTATTAAAAAAAATAAGAAGCCCTCATGTTGACGAGGGCTTTTTCGTTTCTAATTATTCCGATTTAACCCAATCGGTGGGGGATTCCGGAGACGGAATTGAGTGCGTAGTGGTGGAGGTGTTTCCAATTATTCCGATTTAACCCAATCGGTGGGGGTGGCTCTCTGTTGTTAAACGGTAATGGCGGTAACTTCCGTTTCCAATTATTCCGATTTAACCCAATCGGTAGGGACTGTGGGTGAAACTGCATCTG
Source organism: Nodularia harveyana UHCC-0300 (assembly GCF_034931085.1). Classification (NCBI taxonomy): domain Bacteria; kingdom Bacillati; phylum Cyanobacteriota; class Cyanophyceae; order Nostocales; family Nodulariaceae; genus Nodularia; species Nodularia harveyana. The sequence continues at coordinate 85,687 of NZ_JAYGHG010000018.1, forward strand.
ACTGGCACAGATAGTTTCCAATTATTCCGATTTAACCCAATCGGTAGGGAGTTCGTCTAGCAGCCCTTACCCAATAAGGGTTTCAGACCGCAAATCGACACGTCTCTAAAAAAGATTGTACACCCAGCCGAAAAATTAATCAAACACATAGCTCAAACCCTTACACAGCAAGCAATCGACACCACTCAACGCCAGAATAGGGATTTGGGCGATTCTTTGACTGGTGTAGATAGTCATGTTACAAAAACGCATAAAATAGCCTCAAATCCTGATTCCTCTGCGTCCTCTGCGTCTCTGTGGTTAGTTATTCCGTAATTTCTGCGTAAATCCCATAATTAAATCATCTCCTTACATCCATCATTGAGACGAACAAATATAGAGTCTAAAAAAAACTGGAAGCTACTCATTTCCAGCTTCCAGCATTTACTGTATAAATTGCAAACTTATCAACCAGAAATCATCTTATTTGGGAGAACAAGAATTATTTTCTGGAAAAAAAGCATTAGTGCTATAAAATCTATGAGACATAACTAAGAGATAAACGTTACTTCTTCTTTTTCCAGCACTGGTTATGATTCTAAATAGTATTTCTTTAGATATACATAAACCAAACTCAGTCCAGAACCTTGATTAAGTTTCCCCACGTCTAGAGACTCAATAGCAAGGATGAAAATTTAAAATTGCGGGGAGACGCGACTCTAAATTTTTTCTCAGACCTCCTCGGAAAAAGAACCACCAATCGTAACGGTTAAATCTTTTGTGTTGATTTAAGAGTTATTTACTCTGTAACATACTGAACGCCAGCAACAGCAATCAGTTAGATATGATTCATAATCAGATATTCATGGTTTTGATATTTGTAAATTAATTTGCCTTTAACCACCTCTTAATTAAATACTTAACTCTAATATATCCGATTTCTTAGACATTATTTGCCATTTTGCCAGATTTTATTGAACAAATTTAGTGTTATCAACTAGCCTAACTTTAGACAGATAAAATATTTTCAGTAACAGGTCGAAAAGCAGATACAAAATTTAGCCCTATCCCCAGTTTCAGGAATAGAGCTATTGATAATAAGCCTAATATCAGGTCAACTAATTATCTAACCGACTCCCACGAATTTCACCCTTTTGCTTTCCCACCACTTCCAGATAACCAAGGTCTTTAATTTTACTTAAATAACTCGTAGAACCGTTAATATTAGACCTTTGATTCACTGATGATTGGGTATCTTTATTCTTCTGATGACGCTGTTGGGTATTTTCTTTCAGCAATCGATTGTAAGTGCGATAGGGAATGTAATGTAAAGGATTATAACCAATTATGCGTAGCATTAACACGCAAGCCCAGGAATACTTACCCGCAAGAATCGCTTCTACTATTTTCTCAAATTGTTGAGGATTTGTTGCTTGATTAAAGTTGTGACTAATTCCAGGAATATCTTGATTCATAGTGTTAGTTATCTTGGGTAAAAATAGTTAAAACTTGTCTGCGCTATCTGTTGAAATTGACTTACAGATTATTTAGGAGAAAATAATTTCCTTGGGTATGACTGGAGAGAGAAAAACCAAATGCAACAATTTGCAAGTTTTCTGTACTGGATACAACAGAATATTCACTTCTGGTAAGTTGATTGTTATTGAGGTGGCAAAATTTATAACAATTGACACCATCTGCAAGGCTAAATAGTAGTAAAAATAAAAATAATCATGTTCCATCCTTAAACTTCTCCCTTTACTTGAGGTTTCCACTGCATTTGGCGTGATGATTCTTTCCATAAGCTGAACTGAAGTTAAAAGTTTCTTCGCTGCTGGATATGGTTAGCGGTAGATGCAGTTTTGACCTCTTTTAAATAACTCAATTCCTAATTAAATTGAGTTTCCCTGATAGTTGATTATATATTTTCTCTGATATCGAATCGAGAATATTTTTGTTCCAAGTTTAAGTTGTTATCTCAAAAAAAACCATTTATGAACATTAAGAACAACTTTGGTAAGTATAATACTATTTGCTGTTAATGTCATCTCTTTTTTGAGGATATATATGATCGAATGTACGAATTTTTTTGACCTCTAATTAAACTTGTTTAAGTTTATTTTATGCTATTTGGTTAATAACCAGTAAGGGGTCAAACCCCTCGATTGCGATAGATTTGAAACTTGTTTTTTATTAGTTTACCAGAAAATTTACCATTAGATGGATTAATTAACAACTGATAATTAAGGGCAGATAAATAACATCAAAAAATCTCAGAATATCTGGTTTGGCTCAATTTACTGCAAATTTTAAAATTTACTGGGGTTGCTTTGTTTGATGATGATTCAGCCGGAATCCTTGCTATAAAGGCTTTTTAGCTTTAATCTATCCCCTCGAATGGCATAATTCCACAATTGATCATATTAAAGATATAGTGATTTGTGTTTATGAATGCTTTATGGTATTATGTGAGACAATTTCCAGAGATTCCACAACTGATCAACATTTCTGGTTTTGAAGACGTTGCAAAAGTATGAAATAAATTGCTAAGTTCTTCAGTTGCATTGTTTCCTAGTTTTGTTAAACAACAATTTTTCAATCAAGACTTTACTCATAAAACCGAGATAGGATGAATCCCTGGTTTTTGATGAGATGCTGATGTCAAATCATATTTAATGAAAGATTGACTAATTTTGAGTATGACTCACATACTTTTGCAAACAACAGTTAATATTCCTAAGTATGGGAAATATTTTTGTAACCCTAGTTATATGTTCTTTTAGTTGATGAAACACCCGGAAAATAAAACCAAAAATTGGGTACGCTGAGTTTTTTGGGTGGAGAGACAATACCAAGACGGAGGGATGAAAGTTTGAGTTTGTGCATTCGTAAGTCCCCATTGAGAACCTCTAAGCTAGAAAGTTTGGATGAATTTCTATGTAAAATCTGTATTTAAATATACATAAAAATACTATAAATCCGAAATTTCTGTTTGGTATGGTCTTCAAACCCTGGTAATTTCAGCTTTTTTACTTTTTTAAATATAGGACTCACCCAAGAACTCTTTAGAGGTTGTTTTAAAAGTGTTCAGCTGTGATTTTAGGCACGTAATGATCCCCCCTAGCCCCCCTTAAAAATCAGGGCTTTTTCATTCGCTTGTGTTGGAGATTTGTCAAGAGGATAATCTCACGCACCAGCGCAGCGAAGGACGAAGTCCGTTAGGCGCAAAGACGCAAAGAAAAATCAGGTATTTCGGGCTGAAGAGACCAAAATTTTTGTCCTAATTGTGGATTTGCCTTCAATTTTTATCTTTTTGACCCTTGCAATTTTAACCCTTTTAGGGAACGAAACAGCCCTGCCCTTAAAAACTATCCATTACCCACATCTTTCTTAACATAAAATTTGACAAAAGGAAGTAGTTGTGTAGTGAAGTATGGAGAAAAATCGCCAGTGACTCTAGTTTAAAGACATGAGAACAAACAGAAGCTCACAAAA
>NZ_JAYGHG010000019.1:0-88449 GCF_034931085.1 Nodularia harveyana UHCC-0300
TTCTTGTTAATGATGGATGTTTTTCAATTTTATGGTGGTTTATCTAAATCGGTTTCTTGTTCTAATAATGAAATTGTAGTTTTATTTTGATGATGTATTTTTTGATTATTTACATAATGAACAGCTTTCTGTAATTGTTTACTTCCTAAAGAAAAAACACCATATCCTTCCTGCCAAGCAAATTCTTGAGTTTTCCCTAAATTATGATTATAATAATGAGAACTACTACCTTTTAAAGTTTTTACGAACTCAGCAATAGATAATTTAGGAGGAATAGAAACTACCAAATGAATATGGTCTTCAATTCCACCAATAGCATGAATAATGCAACCTAAATGATGGGCTTTACCAATTAAATAACCATAAAATTTATCTTCTATATTACTATTGATGAAAGGCTGTCGTTTTTTAGTAGCCCAAACAACATGATAGTATAACCGCCATAATGCCATATTAAACTTTAATTATAATACAGAAAAACCAGTTGTGTAATTAATTCTCTGCTATTAATTAATACTAGTCGGTTTCAACCGACTTCAGCTATGAGACAGAGAATTTATTCTCTGGCTACTCTGGCTACCGGAGAGTTCTCTTGCGATTGCTTCACTCTGCTACGCTCCGTTCGCAATGACATACCTGGAAATTTTCCTGCCTACTTAATTAATTCTCTGCTATTAATTAATACTAGTCGGTTTCAACCGACTTCAGCTATGAGACAGGGAATTTATTCTCTGGCTACTGGAGAGTTCTCCCAACAACCCACACAACACGAAAACCAAGATAGCTGTATCGGTCGTCGCGGTAGCTGTTGAGACGAGACGCGGAACGGCAGTAGTGAGGATTGCCGTACCAAGAACCACCCCGCATCATAGCAAGTCCCGACTTGTCACTTAGTGCATTGTCACTATCAAACCAGGGTTTAGCGTCTATTGGCGCGTCTGTATAGTTATTATGCCAATCATCCAAACACCACTCATCTACATTCCCGTGCATATCATATAACCCGAAGTTATTCGCTACTCCAAAACTCCCTACTTCTGTTGTTTTTTTCCTGTTAATTCCTTTGGGTCCTTGTCCATAAGTATAGTCACCATCATAGTTAGCTAAGTCTGTGGTAATCGTCTCTCCAAAGTGAAATGGTGTCGTTGTCCCGGCTCTACACCCATATTCCCATTCTGCTTCGCTGGGTAGTCTGTATTCTCTTTTTGTATGATTTGACAACCGTGAGCAAAATTCCACTGCATCATACCAAGACACTTGCTCTACAGGGCGGTTTGCACCTTTAAACTCAGATGGGTCTAGGTCTAGTTCTTTGTTGACTTGAGGGAGTTCTGCTACAAATTTCCATTGTGCTTGGGTAACAGGATATTTACCCATGTAGAAGGGTTCCACTGTGACAGGATGCTGGGGACTTTCACTACTGCGGCGTTCCAATTCTTCTGGTGGAGAACCCATCATAAAAGTACCTCCGGGGATAGATACCATTTCTAAGGTGAGATTATCACCTAAATCTTCTCTAAAATACTGTGCTGTTCTTTCATACTCATGAATCACAATTTTTGGCATTTTCTATCACCCGATTGATATGGCAGGGAACAGTTATCAGGGAACAGTTATCAGGGAACAGGGAACTGTTTAATGGTGAGGGTTTCATTATCTGTTTCTGTCCTAACCTCCTTGGCGGTTGTTATACATAATTATATACAGGGTAAAAATCTAATAATATAGGTAAATCGCAAAACAACAGGACAGATGATTACGCCAATGCGTGTTTTTGTATTAATTTTTAATGCTCGCACGGAAAACGAGGGGATTCATTCCATTCGGGTGGGAGATGCTGAAGGGTCTGAGGGGACTGTACGCAATAAAATTTTGATGTTCGAGTCGGAAGATGACGCTCTTCGCTTTGCTTTGTTGCTGGAAGCTCAGGATTTCCCTACTCCCACAGTGGAAATGATCGATGCTGAGGAAATTAAGGAGTTTTGTGTAGGTGCTGATTATGAATGGGAACTGGTTCCGGCTAACAGCGATTTAGTTTTACCCCCAGAAATGAATTTGGAAAAGACCGATTGGCAAGCAGATGATACTGATGAGGATAGCTACCGTTCTAATCAAGTGCCATCAGCAGCACCAGAAATGTCTGATGCTGAACTGGAAAATATTCGTCGTAAATTAGAAGGGTTGTTGTGAATTGCATGGGGATTGGGGAAAAAGGCAATGAAAGCTATTGATTGAGATGTAGAGTATGGCAAATTTGCAATCACGGGGCTATCTTTTAACTGAGCAGGTCAATCCTGATAGTCTGAATTTAGACCAGCTGAGTTCGGTTGAGTTGGTGAATTTATTTAATACTGAAGACCAAAAAGCGGTGGCGGCGGTGGCGGCGGCTCAACTTCAGTTGGCGGCGGGGATTGATTTGGCGGCGGAATGTTTGCGCCGGGGGGGTCATTTATTTTATGTGGGTGCGGGGACAAGTGGCAGGTTAGGGGTGTTAGATGCGGCGGAATGTCCCCCCACGTTCTGCACGTCTCCAGAGTTGGTACAGGGGATTATTGCTGGGGGTGCTGGTGCGTTGGTACGCAGTTCGGAAGATTTAGAAGATAGTACCGCAGATGGTGAGGCGGCGATCGCCCAACGACAGATTACTCAATTAGATGTGGTAGTAGGGATTACCGCCGGTGGGACAACTCCTTTTGTACATGGAGCGCTGAACGCCGCTCGTCAACGGGGTGCTAGGACTATTTTTATCGCTTGTGTACCTAGTGAACAAGTGCGCTGTGATGCAGATGTTGATATTCGCTTATTAACAGGGCCAGAAATTCTGGCTGGTTCTACCCGTTTGAAAGCTGGGACAGCGACAAAGTTGGCGTTAAATATCCTTTCTACTGGGGTAATGGTGAAGCTGGGGAAAGTTTATGGTAATCGCATGGTGGATGTAGCGGTAACAAATCAAAAGTTACGCGATCGCGCTTTACAGATGTTGCAAGACCTGACAGGTTTAAGTCGTGAAGCTGCTGGTTTTTTACTAGAAAAAAGTGGCAAGTGGGTTAAGCTAGCTTTACTGATGCACTGGACTGGTTTAGAAAAAGCAGATGGCGATCGCTTATTAGCAAAACACCAAGGTAATCTCAGGGTAGCAGTTGCTAGTTATAAAGATGAGCAAAAACTTTGAGCCTTGCTAATTTCTATGGTTTTGGGGTGCGCTGTTAGTCCTTCGAGACAGCCCGTACTTTGTTTAACTCAATTACACTCATATTCCCCAATCAATGGCTAAACTATCTCACGAGTTACAACGCTATTTTTTTGCAGAAACCCGCACCCCAGAAGTAACGCTAGCAGAAATTATGCTGTTAGCAAAAGAACGAGTGTTTGGATTTTTGTTGGTAATTTTGTCTTTACCTTCAGCTTTACCAGTTCCCGCCCCTGGTTACTCTATATTCTTTGGGATTCCGATTTTCCTCCTAGCTATACAGTTGATGATTGGGGCTAAAATTCCTTGGATACCCCCGAAAATGCTGAATCATCCCATCAAATTGACAACGGTGCAGAAGTTGTTAAAAGCCGGGAATCCTTGGTTAAAAAGAATTGAGGCGATCGCCAAGCCGCGTCTCACCTATATTTGTACTACCGTACCTGGTAAAGTTACTCTCTCCAGTGCGATCGCCTTAATGGCAATTTCCATGATGATTCCAATTCCTGGAACTAATACCCTTCCAGCCATCGGTATATTCGTCACTAGCTTTGGTTTACTAGAAGACGATGGTGTTATTAGCTTAGGTGGTTTAGTAATCTGTTTAATAGCAGCAATTACCAGCATTTCCATTTTAATTGCAGTAGTTTGGGGTGGTGCAAGTCTTGTCGATGTAGTCAAAACTTGGCTTGGTCTGTAAGAGAACAGGAAAGATAATTAAAAATCCCTAATTACAAGTCTTTAATTATCTTTTTGCTTCCTCTCATCCTGGGTAATGACGATAACTTTTATACAGCCTATATATATCATTAAAACTTTCAATACTTCTTCGCTTTATTTTCCGGTTAATTCACCTAACAAAATTGTAAAATTGCCTAGTAAATTAAATTTATCCCCACCAACCTAGAGCAAACAACCTTAATTTTCTCTGTATAGTAGCCTCAAAAAATTTGAATATCAGGTTAAAAAACCTACTAATGGAATCCATCTGCCGAGAGTCATTTTACTTTCATCTGGATGTTTTATTTTTCTGAAGTAATTGAGAATATTTTGCAATATGATTAAATTTTTTTGATATATTAAGAGTAAATACTTTCATAAAAGCATGAAACAGCGATCGCAATAACATAAACCAGTTCATGGGCGACGACAGGAAACAACAAGTATTTTCTCCTGTTACAGCCTGACTGCATTTATATAGAGATATTCATCAGGTGAGAAAAACTGAGTTTGAGTGAGTAATTTTTTTTGTTTTACCGGATAAAAGACAATCCAAAAGGAAGTTTAAAGTCACGGGAACATCTATCTGGAGATCAATCAATTCTAATCTAGAGATTTTATTAATCAGAGAGACGTTGATCACAAATAATGTTATAAAGTGGCTACCTCCTTCTACTAGTAAATGTAGATCATTCTCGTTAGTTGATCAGGATTGAAATATCGTAGCCAAAAATACATGAGTTTTGCCTCATAGTCTGCTGTCCATAAAATTCACTAATGAGTAAATTTCGATGAATACTTTTTTTTGTTCTGACCATGCACGAGAAGTAGGAGAAGATATTATTAGTAGTGCGACAAATTACCAAACATATATTTTAGTAGAATGTCCTCAACCCTGGAGCCATGATGCCTTAAAATCTAGATGGGTGCCAAATAATTTACAGATTTTGGTAGAGAAAGTGTATCGGGAAAAATTACCCGTGAGGTTTTTATTAATTTGTAATAATAATTCCCATAAAGTAGACTACAGCACCCTTTTGATTTATCAAAAACAAGAAGGTTTGAGTCATGGATACCAAAAATATGAATTTAAGTTATCACATATTGAACAAGTCGCCGGAGTAGTAAAACAATATTTGTCGGGTGAAATACCAGACCATAAAATAGAGACAAATGTCACCAGAGATATTTTAATCTGTACCCACGGTAGCCATGATCAATGTTGTGCTAGATATGGTAGTCCTTTTTATTTCCAAGCCACTCAGACCATTGCAGATTTGGGATGGGATAATGTCAGGGTTTGGAAATCTAGTCATTTTGGTGGACATCGATTTGCACCAACAGCAATAGATTTACCGGATGGGAGATATTATGGTGTTCTGAATCAAGAAGTATTTAAATCAATTTTAACCCGTACAGGTGATATACAATCTCTCAGTCCAGTATATAGAGGCTGGGGGATTCTCCCAACTGCGGTACAAATTTTAGAAAGAGAATTGATGCTGCGCCACGGATGGAATTGGTTTAATTATAAAGTGGCGGGAAAAATCATTCAGCAAAGCTTAGATAACAATACAATTTTAGCCGAATTAAGCTTTGAAAATAACTCTAATTCTCTATTTATTTACCAAGCTAAACTCATCAAAGACACTACAAGAACACTTGAAATCAAAGGTTCTTGTAATGCCAAAGAAAACTCTATATTTGTGAAATATGCAGTAGATAGTATCAGCCTAATCTGTGAAAAAGTGGCAACTTGCAGTAATTAGTAAGCTGATGCCAAAATCATAACCAAAACCTCAGCCATACTTAGCGCAGTTTGAAAAAACGATATTTAAGAACCAAGCATTTGCAAATTATGCAAAGTCGCATAAAGTCCCCCAGCTTTTAACAACTGGTCGTGGCTGCCTTCTTCGATTAATTCACCTCGTTTCAACACAAAAATTCGATTCACATTGCGAATTGTAGACAAGCGGTGAGCAATAATAATGGCAGTACGTTTGACTAAAAGTTGGTTTAATGCTTCTTGGACTAAAGTTTCTGTATTCACATCTAAACTAGCAGTAGCTTCATCCAATACTAAAATTTGTGGATTACGAATGGCGGCACGGGCAAAGGCCAAAAGTTGCTTTTGACCACTAGAAATATTTGTCCCTCGTTGTCGCAATTGAGTATCATAGCCTTGGGGTAATTGAGCAATAAAGTCGGCAATATTGGTTTTAGTAGCAGCTTGTTGAATTTGTTCCAGGGTGTAATCGTCTCCTAAAGTAATGTTACTTTTAACATCACCAGCAAACAAAAAGCCTTCTTGCAAAATTACTGCCATATACCGCCGTAGGTCTGCCTGTGGTAATTCCCGGATATCTATACCATCTACTAAAATCTTTCCTTTGGTTGGTTCATAAAGACGACATAACAGCCGAATAATTGAACTTTTACCAGCACCTGTGGGACCGACTAAGGCGATTTTTTCTCCAGGATGAATCACAAAGTCTAAGTCTTTAATGACATAATCATCGTCTTTGTAGGCGAACCAGACGTGTTGAAAGCGAATTTCTCCTAATTCTGGGGTAGGAGTAAATTCTTGTGATTCCATATTACTAGTTATCTGGTTTATGTAGCTGACACCAGAATCATTTGTAGAAAGCTGTTGATTACTACCATCCCGGATTTCTACGGGTTCATCTAATAACTTGGTAATGCGTTCAATGGCAGTAAAACCAGCTTGAATGACAGTGAATTTTTCGGCAAAATCTCTTAATGGGTCAAATAATCGCTGGGCATATAAGATAAATGCAGCTAATACGCCGAAGGTGAGGGTTTGACCTAAAAGTAACCAACCGCCTAATAATAATACTCCGGCGATCGCAACTAGTCCAATCCATTCTAAAGTTGCGGAAACCGCCGAATCATAAAAGATGGTTTGATCTAATTGCTTGATGTAGCTTTGGTTGGCTTGGCGAAATAATTCTGAGTTAAATTTTTCTCGTCGGAATAACTGCACTATGTTAATCCCAACTATATTTTCTTGTAACTGGGAATTTAAGGTGGAAAGTCCTTCCCGTACTTTGGAATTGGCGCTGCGGTACTGTTGCTGAAAGTAAATAATTAACCAGGTAATTGGTAGTAGGATCAGCAATAGCAAGCAAGCAAGTTTCCACTCAATGGTGAGCATGAAACCGATGATTGCCAACATGGTAAAGACATTGGATATGATGCCAATGGCCCCGGTGGAAAACACATCTCCCAATACTTCTACATCGCTGGTGAGTCGAGTAATTAATTTACCTACGGGTGTGCGGTCAAAGAAACGCACGGCTAAGGATGTTGTATGGTCAAATAAGTCTTGGCGGATGGCGGCGGTGATTTTTTGCCCTAGTTTCTGTAGTAGATAACCCTGAAAGCCAGTTAAGACTAGTCGGATGACAATGGAAATTAGGATTAATACTTGTAAGATATTTAACCCTTGCCACAGGGGGCGATCGCGCAGAAACTCATAGGTGCTGGGTTCATTACGGATCAGAGAAATCACCTGTCCAATTAATAGGGGTTGGATGGCGTTGGCTAATGCGATTGGTACTAGTAGTACCATTGCTAGTGTCAACAGTTTTGTACTGCGACGGGCATAAGGCAATAGACGTAAAAATAACCGCCAGTCACTCTTGTTGGCGCGGTTGTCAGAATCTGATGTGTTTAAAGTTTGGTAGCTGCTCATAATAAGAGCATTATATTCAGTTTTTCTCTGGGAAAAACAGGTTTTTTGAATCTAGTAATATGGAGAGTGGGCTAGTTTAAAGGCTACAACCCAAACTCTGGCTAATTTCGGCAAAACTCATGAGTTGTATCTGGTCTGGGTCAGCCATAAACTGTTTTGCGGCGAGTAATCCGGCGAGACTCCACGTTTGATATAGCCGGGCTTCTCTACCAATCAGACGACCATTTTTACCGTCGTAATATTCGGGATAGTTGTCGGCGATTAAACGATTTTCTACAGTGGCGATCGCTTTTTGGGCTAGTTCTGGACGACCAATTTTTTGCGCCGCAGCTACGAATAACCACAGTAATACTGGCCAGTTACCGCCATTATGATAAGACCAAGCGCTATTTTTAGGATCACAGCCGGTAATCATGCGCCATTCTAAACCTTCTAAAGCTGGATAGCAGATTTTTACAGGCATATAACCCATTAAATCCTCCCAACGTTCCGCAAATAAATTCATGATGCTTTCCGACTCAACATCACTGGCTAAGGAAACTAAAATGGACATGAGATTTCCTAAAGCAAAGAAGCGAAAATCCATCCTTCCAGGGCCAAGATTCCCGGCTAAATAACCGCCTTCTTCCGGTAACCACTCCATTAACCAATGGGGAATAGATTCGGGGTAAATATTGAATTTGTTGGCGACCTCTTTCCCAAATTCATCACCTTTATAGCGATAAATTTCGCTGATTCGTTGCAAATCTAGCCAATAATAGTTGCGGACGTGATATTTTAATGCGCCTAATCGTGCATTTACCTTAGAGATATATTCATCATTATCTGGTAAAAGTAGTTCACGGGCAGCGATGAGGGAAGCGTAAAATAATACTTGAATTTCTAGTGGATGTTCGTAGACTCCCAGGCGGCGATCAATCATAAATGCACCATCGGGAACCAACATTGTGGGGTACATGGAAAACCGATGCACTAAACATAAATCCAAAATTAACTTGATTCCCCGTTGAAATTCTGGCTGACGCGCCAAATCCACATCCCCTGTAGATTTTTCATAAGCCCGGAGGAGGAGCAGCCACCACATACAAGAGTCTATGGGAGGAACACGGGCGATCGCTCGTTCACCAAAATCAGCTACTAAAAATTCCTCATCACCGTCATGTTCTACCTTAAAACTAGCAGGCATTAATCCTGCACCTGGTTCAAAGCAGTCCATCTGTTTTTCATGACTTTGTAATTTCAGTGTTTCTCCTAAAAAGTTGCGGACAATTTCCGGTTTACCCGCCATCAGGAACACCAAAGCTGAAGGGATAAAATCACGGAAAAAACACTGGTCATAATTAAGTGAATTTAACTGCGGATCTTGGGCGGCTACAGTCCCAATGGGTTTACCTTTGTAATAGATTATCGATTTTTCTAGAAGTTTCCAGGCTTGTGTATCTAGCAGTTCGTTCTTGTCAATTGCGCGGGTCATAATTATTCGGGCGGAAAAATGGCTGTTGTTTGCAGTCAGCAGAGGATATGCAGAATCTAGGGAAATTTTGGAGTAATGGGGCTAAAATGCGATCGCAGTCCCTCACCAGGATATCACTACCAGAATTGCTATAAGTTTCGCCTCAAAGCAAACTCTGATCGGATATTCCAGCGCTGGCCGTCATGAACTAGCAGGGTTAAATTTGCCGCAGTGAAATCAAAATCTAGAGAACGGTGGACAAATTCCCCCCAAGCCACTCTAAAATTTTGCTTGGTTAAATCCCGAAAAGCTACAGTTAAATGAGGTGTAAAGGGGCGAGTTTGCGATGTTTGATCAACAATACCCAAATTACTTTCAATATTAGCCATTAAATCAGCTTGTAAGGTTAAAAGTGCTTGACTTTTGACTACATTCATGTATATAACACGGGGAGGAAAGGCTGCATAACCCTGGAGTTTAATGGGGATTGGCTGTTGTTGATCAGCAAATTCCTTCAGGGACGATTCTAGCTGGGGAACTTGGGCATCTGACCATTCAAAGGGCGGTTGCAAGGTAATATGAGGCGGTGACTTTTGCGCCCCGCGACTGGCATAATGATCAGCAAAGTGCTGCTTAATTTCGTTAGCGTAGTCCTGAATATGCTGGGGTGGTAGGAGAGCGATGAAAAAGCGGGTCATGAAAATTACTAATATTACACAGGTGGACGGAAAAACCAAAATATCCCTACTCCCACACCTCCCACACTCCCCACACTCCCCACACTCCCACACTCCCCACACTCCCCACACTCCCTACGAGGTTTCTAGTAAATGCCCTTATTTGTCAAAATTGAAGCAGGTAAAGTTGATAAACCGATTTTTGACCAATATATCCCCGCCCATAAAGCCTATGTTGAGGATTTGATTGCGAAAGGACACAAAGCCCGCACCGGCTATTGGGCAGAAGAAGAGGGCGGAATGTTGCTGTTTGAAGCGGCTTCTAGGGAAGAGGCGGAAGCAATTGTAGCTCTTGATCCTTTAGTGCAGAATGGCTGTGTGACTTATCAGATATATGAATGGAAAATTGTGGTGGAGTAAGACACAGTTACGGATTTTTGGTGTTATACTTGTTTCAGACCTGGATCTACGCGACTTTAACGCCTAAATTTTGTCAGGACCGGAAGGTAGCAGCAATACGGGATGCTTATAGTAGGCGTAGTCTCCGGGTCGCCCTATTTTTTTAGGAGCGATCATCAAAAATGCCTGGTTTTGGAGATATTGTTCAAAAAGCTTTTTACCTCGGTGTCGGGTTAGCTTCTTACGCAGGTGAGAAAGCGGGAGGGAAGTTGGGCGAACTGCGATCGCAAGTCCAAAAACTGGCTGATGAAATGGTGGCAAAGGGTGAAATGAACACTGAAGAAGCCCGCCGTTTTGTCGAAGATATGATGAATCAAGCTCAACAGCCAGCCAAACCTGATACAACTCCCGAAAAACCCCCAGCATCTGAACCGCGCCGCATTGAAATTTTAGAAGAAGATGAAGCGGGAACTGTTAAAGATAACCCTCCCAATAATGTTTCTGATTTACGCCAACAAGTATTAGAACTGCAAGAACAATTAAAAAACTTGCAAAAAGATAAATAAGTAGTTAAGTGACCCTAGTAGACAGAAACTTGATAATATACATTGCCAAGGATATAGTATAGTGCAGCCATATTAAAAGCACTAAACGTCCTGTTGATATTTGGTAACGGCGTATATTTTATGGAAGAATGGCAAAAAGATTTAGCAGAAATGGTCGAAACCGTCGCTGATGAAGTAGAACGTTTCTTCCTGGGAATGAGTGACATGATAGATGTATTTTTTGAACTAACGGAAGAATTTTCGGAACAGGTACAAAATTCTATCACTACTGACATTGACGAGTATTTACAGGAATTGACTGACCCTTATGGGGACTTGGAAGATTTTATTGGAGATTTAGATCCCGGTTTTCCTTACGGAGTAGAACCGACAGTAGAAAAAAATGCTGCTTGTATGGGTTGTCATCACTACCACGGACAGGTGTATGGTGGTAATCTATTAGTGTGTGGTATGCATCCTCACGGCTGGGATGATCAAAGTTGTCCTGACTGGGAAGGGGTTTAAATTCAATTGTATTGAAAAAAGTATGAGCAATTCTTCTGTTGAAATGAAGTATGGTGAACGTGAGATTAGTGAGGGTGAGTTAATTACTTTTCCTAATCCCCGTGTGGGTCGCCGATATGATGTGAGTATTTCTTTACCGGAATTTACTTGTAAGTGTCCTTTTTCTGGTTATCCTGATTTTGCCACGATTTATATTACCTATGTTCCTGATGAGCGGGTGGTAGAATTAAAGGCTTTGAAGCTTTATATTAATAGTTACCGCGATCGCTATATTTCTCATGAGGAATCTGCAAATCAAATTTTAGATGATTTTGTGGCTGCTTGTGATCCTTTGGATGTGACGGTGAAGGCAGATTTTACTCCCCGTGGTAATGTCCATACTGTGGTGGAAGTGCGTCATCAGAAAGAGGTTTAAACGCAAAGGTACGCTGAGGTAAGCGCAGCGAAAAGTTCCTCGAAGCCGGGTTTCCCGGCGTAGGAAACTTTTCAAGACAGAGGTACGCTGAGAAAAGTTAACCTCTGTGCTTTTAGGTTTTTGGTTGGGGACTGAGGGTGTTTAAGATTTCTAGGATTTCTTGTTCAAATGCAACTTGGGCGCGGTTAGTCTTACCTCCAATATACAAGCGATCGCCTGTTTTTAATGCCCAAATCTGGGAGTGGGTAAAGTAACTCATGGTTGCGCCTAGCATTAATAAGGCGAATCCTGTGTAAACTAATGGGATACCTGGGTCGGATTTGATTTGTAATCCAGTGCTACCAATGACATCGACAATTTTCAGGTTTACGCCATTGACTTCAGCTGACATTCCACTCCGCACTGTGTCTACTAGTTTTCCGGCGGAATTATATATTAATACCATTCCTTGCAGGTCTTTGGCAATCACTGAAACCCCTTCACTCAAGTCCGGTTTGGTGGGTATCCAACTTCCCCAAATTCTTCCTTTCCCATTGGTGTCTAAGGAAGCCATTGGTAACTGAAATATGGGACTATTATTAAATTGAATCTGTAGGGCGGAGATTCCCCAGTCGGTTTGATAGAATGTTACGCCACGATAGCGTAGGGGTTGATTAACGAAAATCTTTTTATGGTCAACTTCTTCCCCTGCTTTATTCACAACAGACATATCTGAATAAAATTGGTCAATTCCACCAGTGGGAGTGTAATCAATCCAAAACCGATTTACTCGCACAGACCAATCTTTAAGATTGCGGGTATTTGCCCAGGGACCAGCGTCTATAATATTTTCAACTTGGAATGTATCACCACTAGATATCATTTCTTGAGCCATAAATCCCGTCATCGCCCCGAAAATTCCCCCCAGGAGAATAGTCACAATCCCCACATGGACAATTATCGGTCCGATGCGTCCAACTATTCCCTTACGGGCGTAAAGAATATGATCTTTTTCTGGGTCTGGAAATATCTGATAACGGCGATTTTGTAAGATTTCTTGTAAAGAGTTGAGGGAACCGCTATCTAACTCTGCACTCAAGGCTAATTTTTGAAATTTACGGGGTTCTTCGTAATATTTCCAGCGCTGGGCGGTTTTTAAGGCTGGTAACTGACGGGTGAATGTACAAGCTGTGAGACTAGTACCAAATAAAATCAGTAAGCCGAGAAACCACCAAGTGCGATATACATGGTCTAAACCTACGACTTGAATCACCTTCCAAGTGAGGAAACCAAATAAAGCGGGATTTTCGGGGTAATTAGACTGATAATATGCAGGTGACTGACCTTGTTCAATTACCGTACCACTGATACTAAAAAGAGCGATAATTAATAAGAGTGCGATCGCTAGTCGTAAATTAGTCAGTACAGGTAAAATCTCTTGGCGTAAGAATCGCCCAGGTAATGACCACCAATTTAATTCTGTGGATGCTGAATTTTCTACAGTCATACAATTTTAGATTTTAGATTTTAGATTTATAGCTAGGGAGTAGGGAGTAGGGAGTAGGGAGTGGGGTGAAAGCCTTTCAGTGTCTAACTTTGATAATCAGTTTATGTCCTAACGTCCTTGGCGGTTGCTATATTCCACAGATGAATCTAGGGGCTTTTGACACCAAGAAGTGTTGTTAAAAACTTCAACTTCTACAGTCATACAATTTTAGATTTTAGATTTTAGATTTTAGATTTATTCCACAGATGAATCTAGGGACTTTTGACACCAAGAAGTGTTGTTAAAAACTTCCCAAAGGGAATCGAGAAATTAAAGAGAATACACCAAAGGCGACTAATAACACCCCACTAACGGGATTAATCCAACCAGACCACCGCCGTAGTTCTAACAGCTTTTTAATCGAAGCCGTAAAAGTCCCAGCTAAAATCAAAGGTGCTACATACCCCGCCGTATAGGATAGTAACAAAATCGCGCCGAGAATTAAATCTTGTGTGCTGGCAACCCAACCCAGTAAACTAGCTAAAACCGGGGTACTACAAGGAGAAGCCACCAAGCCAAAAGTTAACCCCAGTAAATAAGAACGCACACCCGGCGGTAAATCTGCGGAAATCCACTTAGTTTCACCCAGGGAAGGAAATTGTAGCGGTAGGGCTTCCAGTAAGTTTAAGCCCATCAGGATGGCGATGACACTGACGATAATCGGTAAGCCGATTCCCACCTGACCATAGACTTTACCCACAAAAGCGGCTATGATTCCCAGACCTGCAAGGGTAGTTGCTAAACCCAAAGCAAACCATGTAGATTGGGCGGCTGCTTGGAGACGGCCTTTCGCTTCATAACCCCCGATGTAACCAATGGTAATTGGTAGCATGGAAAGCATACAAGGGGTCAGACTGGTGAGTAAGCCAGCTGTGAAAATAATGCCAATACTAAGTAAACTGAGGTGCGTTAGTTGCTGAGATACTAAAGTGTTGGCGAATTGTTCTAGTTCGTAAAGTCTTGTTTGTAGAGTCTCCAGCATGGGAATTTTTAAGCGGCAAATGCTTGTGATATTAGCATTCTAGCTTATTTACTGGGGATGTTTAACCTAGTAACCAATCCTCTAATTTTAAATTGGGGATTCTCGCTAAATCAGAATCATGGGAAACTAAAATAAGATTATGAATGAAAGCTGTCGCCGCTATAAATATATCTGCTTCTTGAATTGGCAAACCTCTAATTTTTAAATCCGCATGAATTTCCGCAGCTTTCTGGAATATTGCCATGTCATCTAATAGTAAAACCGTGAATTGTGGCAATAAATTTTCAAAAGCAGCTAATTTTTTTATAGCCTTAACCGCTAACAGACCACGCTGAATTTCATAGTAAGTAATAGCACTAATGAAAATACCCTGATTCTGACGATTTAAAGTTTTTAACTTAGTAATGACTTTGTCATTTTGCTTAATAATTGCGGTGACAATATTTGTATCCAGTAGATATCCCATTTATTTACGCTTGACTGCTGCATCAAAAATTGTCATTTCTTCTGATGTGAAATCATTTAATAAACCTGACATTGCTTCTACGACTAACATTTGATTAATACGGTTTGTTAAGTCACCTTCAGTAATAATGTTTATATCATCGCCAGAATCAGGTTGAGCAAACAAATTATAAATCTTCTCACTCATCTCGTGTCTATCTAATCTTTCTTGATATAAACTGTTACTAGCAATCAACTTTTCTACAATTGCTGAGATGCGTTTAAAGGCTGTTTCTGTGTGCAAAGATATATCAGGCATCTGTTTACTCCCATGTTTTTTGAGGGTATATCCTAATTTTAGCAAAAATCGGTATTCTGGAGGTTTATTCTAATTTTTGGGTTTCCCTAAAAGTGCTGTTTGATTATGAGTAGAATCTCCAAAGTTGACCGTCAACGGGAACATCAAGCCAACGAGCGAACTTTTTTAGCATGGCTACGTACTTCTATCGCCTTGATTGGTTTTGGTTTTGCCATAGCGCGATTCGGTATATTTATGCGTCAGTTGAATGTTGCCATCACACAACAAGAGTCTTTAGTCAACCCCATATTTAACTCGGAAAACTTGGGGATTATGTTTGTAGTTTTTGGGATTGGGGCGATCGCCTTAGCTGCATGGCGATACAATCAGGTATTCTGGGAAATTGAACGCGCTGATTATCGACCGCACCGTTTACCTGTATGGATTATGACCGGAGTAGTGATCATTCTGGGGATTCTTAGTCTTCCTTTACTCTTGTGGCGAAATCCAGTTTCTCCGCCTCCTTCCTCAGCACCCAATCAGCCACAATCGCGCCATCTTCTTTAAAGTGTCAAAGTTTATATATCCTCCCAGGTAATTGTCATCAAGATTTCCTTATTGTGTTCACCTATTTTCATTAACCTGTTAGCTTGTCTTTGAGTTGTTTCCTCAAACATATTCCTAACAAGTCTACCATTACCAAAATTTTTCTTTCTGTTAGCATATAACTCGACAAACTGTTTTAATAATTTTTCTTTTCCTCTTTTAGTTAACCTAAAATGTCCTTGGTTACAAAGCATGAGAAAAATATTTAATAATTCATCTGGTTGATAATCATCAAAAGTAAAATATTTATTAAATCTTGATTGTAGCCCAGGATTAGCATTGATAAAATGTGACATCTCTTCACTATAACCAGCCACGATTACAACTAATCGATCTCGATGGTCTTCCATTTTTTTCAATAAAGTATCTATAGCTTCTTGTCCAAAATCTTTCCCCGAACCTGCTGGTGCTAAAGTATAAGCTTCATCAATAAACAATACTCCATCTAAAGCCGAATCAATCACCTCATTTACTTTCAATGCAGTTTGTCCAACATACCCAGCTACTAAACCGGATCTATCAGTTTCAATCAGATGTCCACGCTTAAGAATACCTAATTCCTGGTATATTTTCCCCATCAAACGAGCCACTGTGGTTTTACCAGTTCCAGGAGGTCCACAAAACACAGAATGTAGAGAAATATTAACCTTATTCAACCCATGTTTCTGACGCAATTTTTGAACTTTCAGAAAATTGATCAAAGTATTCACTTCATCTTTAATATTTCCCATCCCCACAAGATTATTTAATTCTTGTGTCACACCTTCTAAACCTTCAGATTGAGAATTATTCTGAGAGAGTTGTAATTTCTGCTTCATCTGGCGAAGTTCATCATCTATTTCTAAATCTCGAAAAGTCATAATTGATATACCTTCTGTGTAAATAAACGAAAACTGCATTCAATTATACTTCAGGAAAATCCCAAAAACTCTCTGCGAACCTTTGCGCTTCCCTCCGCGTACCTCTGCGTTTAAAAAACTCCCATACCTCCACCCCATAAACCAGAAAAAAACACCTCAAACCCTCACCAATTAAAAACTATAAATAATGAGTACAAACTTAATAATAAATAGATCAGCATATCTACCAAAAGATAAACTTTAAAATATTGGCTATAAATCAAAATAACCAGTAATTATATAGACAAAAAATATTTAAAATTCCTGAATCTAAATATTAACCAAGCCAATATATCGCCACAAACAAAAGACAGGAAAAAAAATGAACAAAACCTTTGCAACCATTGACGGGAACGAAGCTGTAGCCCGTGTTGCTTACAAGTTGAATGAAGTAATTGCCATATATCCTATCACCCCCTCCTCGGCAATGGGTGAATGGGCGGATACCTGGGCGGCTGCAAACCTTCCCAACCTGTGGAATACTATTCCTAGCGTGGTGCAGATGCAGAGTGAAGGGGGCGCTGCTGCTGCGGTACATGGCGCATTACAAACGGGTTCCCTGAGTACCACATTCACTGCTTCCCAGGGGTTGTTGTTGATGATTCCCAACCTTTACAAAATCGCTGGGGAATTGACTAGCGCTGTGGTTCACGTTTCCGCCCGTTCTTTAGCTACCCACGCCTTATCAATTTTCGGTGATCATAGTGATGTCATGGCATCCCGTGCTACAGGGTTTGCGATGTTATGTTCGGCTTCAGTGCAGGAAAGCCATGATTTTGCGTTAATTGCTCAAGCTGCTACCTTGGAAAGCCGTGTATCATTTATGCACTTCTTTGATGGCTTTAGAACATCTCATGAAGTCCAGAAAATTAAGTTATTGTCTGATGAGCAATTGCGATCGCTCATTGACGAAAATCTCATTTTAGCTCATCGCAGTCGCGCCCTCACCCCAGACCGTCCCCTATTGCGGGGAACAGCCCAAAACCCTGATGTTTACTTCCAAGGGCGGGAAGCTGCTAACCCTTACTATAACGCCACTTCCGCCATTGTCCAACGCCTGATGGATGAGTTTGGAGAAGTGACAGGGAGACATTACCAAATCTATGAATATCACGGCGCAAGAGATGCGGAACGGGTAATTATTCTCATGGGTTCCGGGTGTGAAACCGTCCATGAAACAGTAGATTATCTCAACGCCCAAGGGGAAAAGGTGGGTGTGCTGAAAGTGCGCCTGTATCGCCCCTTTGATGTGGACAGATTTATTGCATCCTTACCTAATACTGTACAGGCGATCGCAGTTCTTGACCGCACCAAAGAACCAGGAAGCGCCGGCGAACCCTTATATTTAGATGTAGTCACCGCTCTTTATGAAGCTGCGGAAATAACTCCCAAAGTTATCGGTGGTCGTTATGGTCTTTCCTCCAAAGAATTTACCCCAGCGATGGTTAAGGGAATTTTCGATCACCTGTCCCAACCACAACCGCAAAATCACTTTACTATTGGTATTAACGACGACCTAACCCATACATCCCTCAGCTTTGACCCCAACTTTTCCACCGAAGCAGATAACGTCGTTCGCGCCATGTTTTATGGCTTAGGTTCCGACGGGACAGTAGGTGCTAATAAAAACTCCATTAAAATTATTGGGGAAGAAACCGACAACTACGCCCAAGGTTACTTCGTCTACGACTCCAAAAAATCCGGGTCAATGACAGTTTCTCACCTACGCTTCGGTCCTCAACCCATTCGGTCAACTTATTTAATTGACAAAGCGAACTTTATTGGTTGTCATCATTGGGGATTTCTGGAACGCATAGATATTTTGAAAGATGCGATTCCTGGCGCAACTTTATTAGTAAATAGTCCTCATGATGCTGATAGCGTCTGGGAACATCTACCCCAAAAAGTACAGCAGCAAATTATTGACAAACAACTGAAACTTTACGTTATTGATGCCAACCAAGTCGCCCGTGAGAGTGGGATGGGTGGTAGAATTAACACCATTATGCAGGTGTGCTTTTTTGCCTTAGCAGGTGTTTTACCCCAAGGGTCAGCCATTAGCAAAATTAAAAAAGCCATTGAAAAGACTTACGGTAAAAAAGGCGCAGATGTTGTCCAGAAGAATTTGCAAGCAGTAGATAATAGCCTGACTAACTTACATCAAGTAGACATCCCCAAAACAATTCAAAATCCAAAATCCAAAATCCAAAATCCAAAATTGCTAGATAGTGCGCCGGAATTTATCCGGGATGTTCTAGGTGAAATCATGGTATGGCATGGTGATGATTTACCCGTGAGTGCATTACCAGCCGATGGCACATTTCCCACCGGGACAGCTAAATGGGAAAAACGTAATGTGGCGGAGGAGATACCTGTATGGGAACCGGATGTCTGCGTTCAGTGTGGTAAATGCGTCATGGTTTGTCCCCACAGTGCTATTCGGGCTAAGGCTTATCAACCAGATGAGTTGATGAATGCACCCAGTAGCTTTAAATCCGTGGCTGCTAAGGATAAGAGTTTTAGTCAGCAGAAATTCACGATTCAAGTCGCCCCAGAAGATTGTACAGGGTGCGCTATCTGTGTTGATATTTGCCCAGCTAAAAATAAATCTCAGCCATCCCAGAAAGCGATTAATATGGCGCAACAGCTACCTTTGCGGGAACAAGAACGCCAAAATTGGGATTTCTTCTTGAGTTTACCCAATCCTGACCGCAGACTGTTGAAAGTGAACCAAATTCGCCAACAACAACTGCAAGAACCGTTATTTGAATTTTCTGGTGCTTGTGCAGGTTGTGGTGAAACACCCTATTTAAAACTATTAACACAATTATTTGGCGATCGCTCAGTGATTGCTAATGCGACCGGTTGTTCCTCAATTTACGGCGGAAACCTTCCTACTACCCCCTGGACAACCAACAGCGAAGGACGGGGACCCGCATGGTCTAATAGTTTATTTGAAGATAACGCCGAATTTGGGTTTGGCTATCGTTTATCGCTGGATAAACAGGCGGAATTTGCGGCGGAATTGTTGCAAACATTGGGAAGTGAAATAGATGAAAAACTCGTAACTTCTCTTCTCAAGGCTGAACAAAAATCCGAAGCCGATATCTGGGAACAACGAGAACGGGTAGAATTACTCAAACAACAGTTAGATAAAATACTGACTTCTGACCCTAATCTAAAATCCCAAATCCAAAACCTCAAATCCCTGGCTGATTATTTAGTGAGAAAAAGCGTGTGGATTGTTGGTGGTGACGGCTGGGCTTATGATATTGACTTTCACGGTATTGACCATCTCTTAGCCAGTGGTCGCAATGTGAATATCTTAGTCATGGATACAGAAGTCTATTCTAATACTGGGGGGCAATCATCCAAAGCCACACCGAAAGCCGCAGTAGCGAAATTTGCCGCCAGTGGTAAACCTGCACCGAAAAAAGATTTAGGCTTAATTGCTATGACCTACGGAAATGTTTACGTAGCCAGTGTAGCTTTAGGTGCAAAAGATGAACATACCCTGAAAGCATTTTTAGAAGCCGAGGCTTTTGATGGTCCCTCATTGATTATTGCCTACAGCCATTGTATCGCCCACGGTATCAACATGACCACAGGTATGCAACATCAGAAATCGCTGGTAGAATCAGGACGGTGGTTGTTGTATCGCCATAATCCAGAGTTGCAAAATCAAGGTAAAAATCCGTTGCAATTGGATATGCGATCGCCTACACAGTCGGTAGAACAATCAATGTATCAAGAAAATCGCTTCAAAATGTTGACTAAGAGTAAACCGGAAATTGCTAAACATCTGTTAGAACAAGCCCAAACCGAAGTAGATGCACGTTGGCAGATGTATCAATATTTGGCACAAAAGTAATATTTAATGGGTAATAATAATTGATACCCCTCCCCGCAAGCGGAGAGGGGAGTTTTACACTCCAGGACTTACGCAACAATTACCAAAAATCTTGATTTATCGTTCGCGTAGCGTGCGCGAAGCGCATACCGCCAAGCCGCCAAGAACGCCAAGAAAACGTAGATTATGCGTAAGTCCTAACACTCTTTAACTCCGTGTCCTCTGTGCCTCTGTGGTTTGTTTTTATTTAACTTATGAATAAATATACTAGTTAAAATCCTTTTATACATGATTTGTATATCATAAAATATCGCGCTCCC
The DNA here is from genome assembly GCF_034931085.1 of Nodularia harveyana UHCC-0300. NCBI lineage: Bacteria > Bacillati > Cyanobacteriota > Cyanophyceae > Nostocales > Nodulariaceae > Nodularia > Nodularia harveyana. Next base: position 20,564 of record NZ_JAYGHG010000019.1, read on the forward strand.
AGATATTGAAGTGTAACTAAATTAATACCAAAATACTTTCTGTATCACTACTATCAAATTGGGTAATTGTGTCCAATTTATCTCTCAAAATCTGCACAATTTTTGATGTGGGACTATTACCAATACGCAGATAAATAAATTTAGGTGGATGACCATAAAGTAAGCTACGTTGATGAAAGTCAGAATCTTTGGAAATAATCACAAACTTGTTTATTTTGGCAAATTCCCAGATAATGGCATCATCAGTATTTATAAGTCCTAAAGTTTTAACGTGTCGAGAATCAGGATACAGATCAATAATTTTATCAACAATCCGATCTGACAAATTTTCATCTAATAGCAATTTCATATAGAGGCAACAAATAACTTTTTCTCTCTATCAGCAGCAAAAGCAAGACAAGCCTTAATATCTTCAGATGTCAGTTCTGAAAAATCTTCGAGAATTTCTGCTTCTGTCATCCCACCTGCTAAATATTCCAAAATATCGTACACAGTGATACGCATTCCTCTAATGCAAGGTTTTCCACTACGTTTTCCAGGTTCAATAGTAATAATGTCTTGATAATTCATAACTTCTACAAAATTATATATTGCTAGAATTTGGCAGACTTCTCGACCTGATAACACTCGTAACTTACCCAATCGCTACCTCCAAGCGAGTTACAAAAACTTCTGTATGTAAGCGATTCTCGATTTCTGAGGTATCTGCCACTTCAAAAAATAGTTGCAACGCTTCCAGCAAATTATTTTTTGCTTCCTCTACTGAATCTCCCTGACTGGCAATGTCTAATTCTGGACACAACGATACATAACTATAATAATTAATTATTCCCCAGCAGATTGTATAATTGTTGTGTACAATTGGTCACTCACTCGGAAGTCAGCTTGCTCAATTAGTTGATCCATTAAAATTTTTACAGAAGGAACCAACATTTTTCGTTTCGCTTGCAATAAGATTCCTAATAACCCGGTTATTTGTAAACCATAGCTAGTTGCAACTATCCTACCTCGACGTTCATCCATTAATAGTAAATCAGCCTTCAGTTCCAGAGCTAAAACAATCGCTTCTGCTTCACCCAAATCAATATTTTCTTGGGTTTCTTGAATCAAGATTACTCTTTGAAAATCTACGACAGCCTGTTTTTGAATCCAAGGCAAAGTTTGTACCTCTACAGCACCAGGTACAATTTTATCTACCTTGACCATTTCATTATAAACGGCTGTAGGGATAACAATTCCAGTGTAAAGTTTTTGCAGTAAGTCTAGCTGATTGATTGCTGCTAAATTAGTAATTGGTGATGTATCACTGACAATAATCACAATAACCCCATTGATTCTAGGGTTTTAACATCTGATTGAAAATCTTCTACATCATAATTGATACAAAGTCCTCTCAAAGCAAGTTGATGTTGAAACTCAATTACTGTGAGTCCAGTCCAAGCACGAACTTTACCGCTACTAATTTTTCCTTGCTGATAAAGCATGATAGCGATTTCTAATTTTAGTTCACCTTCCGTCATTTTGCTGGCTCGGAGAATATCATCAGGTATTAAGACGCTCATGATCAAGTTTCCAGTTGTAATTTATATAATTTTAGGATAATTCATGGGGTAATAGATGGAATAGGTAGTATTAGGGTAGCGATCGCATTTTATGATTAATCTGAAAAAATTTCTAAAAATTGCGTGGCTGTAATAACATCAACTCCTCTAAAGGGATGAAGTTCTAATAAATCTTTATCTCCTGTAATGATATGAGTTGCATTACCATTAATAGCAACCTCCAGAAATTTGTCATCCTTTGGATCTCTACATTCTTTGATAATCTGATTTATTTCAATTTCTTCTGATTCAAATTTGAATTTAGCTAAAAATTGAGTACGAATACTCAGAGAAATATATTTATCGAATTTTGAGCGATTGAGAATTTCTTGCAATTCTTGAAAAGTCGCATCTGAAAATAAAATTATTCCTAAGCTTTTGGCTTTTTTAAATGCCACATCTGGAATAGATGATTTAATCAAGATAGCACTAACTAAAATGTTTGTATCAATAACAAACCGTAATTCATCCATTCTGAAGAATTTCATCTAAAATTTCTTGAGTCAATCCCCGGACTTTAGCTTGTTCTTGCATTTCTTCAATAATGTCATCTAGGGATTTATCTTGAATAATTAGTTTGAGCAAATCGTTAACAATAGTCTGAATTTTTTGCTGTTTTTGTGGTTCTGCTTCTTGATAAGCTTTAGCTACTTCCGCATCAACTTGAATTGCAATTGTTTCCATACTTTGATAGGAAAAATAAATTACATTTGCTTAATTATAGCATTCAACAGATGCAAGAGCAGTGATTGGATTACAGGAAGTGCGAAGCCCAAGCAGAAGTAGATGCACGTTGGCAGATGTATCAATTAGCACCTAAATTAGTAAGAGGTGTCGCTTTCAAATGTTGTCATTTGCTACACCGTATGTATATAAAATTATTATATCCAGTTTTCTGGCCTTTTTATATTCTCTGGTAATTTTGTTTTTGTATTACCTATAGCTGATTTAATTTGATCAAAAGTTAAGCCTTTAACGTTAAATAAGTCTGCATCACATAAATTAGTTTCCCATAAAATTGAATCCGTAAGATCAACTTCCTTAAATATTGCACCAGTAAAATTAGCTTTTAATAGATTTGCTTGACAGAATGTAACTCTAAATAAAATAGTTTTTGAAAAATTAGCTTGAATGAGATAACTATTTGAAAAATGAGTATTATCAAATTGAGCATCTGAAAAATCTGTTCCAGAAATATTTGAGTCAGCAAGAGTAGTTGATGTAAAAGTACATCTTTGAAATTCTGCCATAGAAAGATTAGCACCTCTCAAATCTGTCCCTGATACTTTAGCTTCATGAAGTTTAGCATTTACGAGTTGTGTACCCCTGAAAATAGCTCCAGAAAGATTAGCTTTTATAAGAATAGCGTTAGATAAATTAGCTAACCTAAAGTTAGCAAATTTGAGGTTGGCTTTTTCTAAGTTAATACCTTCTAAATCAGCATTCTCAACAGGTAATCCCTGAAGAGATAATCCATTTTTATTCAAATCTTCGATAGCTTGTAATCTTGCACTACTTCCTTTTTGACCATTAGCCATGTGTATCATTTGCCAAGACTGATACTGTTCCTGTTTTCTTCTAGTGGGTTCATCTTTAAGGTATTTAACAAGAGTAAAAATTCCCGTAAAAATAAATCCCTGTTGTAGTACAAAAAAGAAACCATTTCTAAATATTTCTAGTCTTTTATCAGAAGAAACGTCCTGAAACCACCACTGCCGCCACATAAGTATTGAAAACTTATTTTCAGGATAATCTGGTAAAGGCTGTGCATTACGTCTATAAATATTATAAAAATTTTTATAATCATAAAAAAGAATATCCAATTCTTTTGAATCTTGATGCAGTTTAAATTCACGTTTTAAAGGGTCAGGAATTGACCTTGCTTCTTTAAATCTTTTACGCATGTCTTGCAAAATCTTAGAATCTGAATCTAATTTATAAAAATTATCAATTCTTGGTTCTTCATAAGATAGAAAGAAACCTAACCATACAAAAAATATAAATCCAAGAGATGAGTATATCCAAACCCTTTTCTTATCTAGAAAAGTAATTTTATTTAAAAAAAATTCCTGATATTTAGTCAATGAGTATTTCATTGGAATCTACATATTAAACAATTAGACATACATTTTAAATTTTAATCTTAATTTAGCAGGTTTTAGTTATCCAATTTTACACCTATACCCAATCAAAAGTTTTACTAACCGCCTTCTTCCAAAGCCGATAACAACCTTCCCTCTCCACAGCATCCATATTCGGTTTCCAAGTCTCGTCTAAAAGCCAATTATCAGATAATTCCTCCAAACTTCCCCAAAAACCAGTCGCCAACCCAGCAGCATAAGCCGCCCCTAAAGCTGTAGTTTCTGCTACTTGGGGACGAATCACTGGCACACCTAACACATCACTCTGAAATTGCATCAGCAGGTTGTTGTAAACCATACCGCCATCTACCTTCAAAGCTGTTAAATTTACCTGCGCGTCTTCTCGCATCGCATCTAAAACCTCACGAGTCTGCCATGCTGTCGCTTCCAACACCGCACGGGCAATATGACCTTTATTTGTGTAGCGAGTCATACCTACGATCGCACCTCTAGCATCATTACGCCAATAGGGAGCAAATAACCCAGAAAAAGCAGGGACAAAATAAACACCACCGTTATCTGTAACTTTACTGGCTAATACTTCTACTTCTGCACTGGTTTGAATTAATCCCAAGTTGTCACGCAACCATTGCACCAAAGCCCCGGCGATCGCAATACTACCCTCCAAAGCATAAACTGTAGGAGCATCACCCAACTTGTAAGCTACCGTTGTCAATAAACCATGTTGGGAAAATACCTTTTCCTCTCCAGTATTCAGCAGCATAAAGCAGCCAGTACCATAGGTATTTTTGGCTTCACCCACCTGAAAACAAGTTTGTCCAATTAATGCAGCTTGTTGATCACCTAAATCCGCCGCAATGGGAACACCTGCTAAAATACCCGTAGCTTTGCCATAAATAGCTGACGAAGGATGAATTTCTGGGAGCATTTGCCGAGGAATCCCCATAATTTCCAATATTTCCTCTTCCCAGTTGAGTGTATCTAAATTCATCAATAAAGTACGACTAGCATTAGTCACATCGGTAATGTGCAAACCGCCTTCTGTACCACCCGTTAAATGCCAAATCAAAAAAGTGTCAATTGTGCCAAAAAGAGCGTTACCATTTTCGGCAGCAGCTTTTAATCCTGGGACATTTTCCAGTAACCATTTAATTCTGGGTGCGCTGAAATAGGTAGCCAGTGGTAAACCTGTCGTCGAGCGAAAACCGTCTATACCAAAATCTTTTGCGAGTTGATTACAGATATTATCAGTTCTGGTATCTTGCCAAACAATGGCATTGTAATAAGGTTCGCCTGTTTTCTGATCCCAGATTACGATTGTTTCACGCTGATTTGTAATGCCAACGGCTGTAATCTCTGCGACAGTAATATTACCCTGCTCTAAAGCATCCTTAATTACAGCTTGAGTACATAACCAAATTTCCTTGGGGTCGTGTTCCACCCAACCAGGCTGAGGATAAATCTGCTGATGTTCTTTTTGAGCATAGCCAGCAACTTTACCTTGCTTGTCAAAGATCATGAAGCGGGTGCTAGTTGTTCCTTGGTCGATAGCAGCTACATATTTGGTCATGGTTTCTGTTATTTCATGATCTTGAAAAACTTTCTTAATACCATCTCACTCAACGGCATTGATAACATTAAAGTAACACTCTGCGTAACTTTGCGTTCAAAAACTCATCGAAAATCTGAAGATACTCCTGACCACCAACATCTCATAAATAAGTAGAGAGTATCTTTCCTGATATATGCGATCTATTATTTATCCGGATTAACTCAAAAACCGATGAATAAGAATTTAGATCAAATCTCCATGCTTAAAACTTATGGATATTCCCCAGCGCGTATCAATTCGCTACAAAGATACGTCCTACAACGCTAATGAGATACGTTTAAAAGTCTTCCGTCTTGGGTTCCAAATCTGGGAGGAACAAACTAAAGCTAGACAAACAGAAATGTATGATTTTGTCTTCTCTTCTTTGAAACAGATAGACCGTCAGGATCGTTATATGTTTTCTTTACTGTTTGTTGAATTAGCAGAAATGATCCGCAACTCTCAGCTAGACAGAAATATGAAAGAAGTCTTAATTGAAACTGCTTTTCGTGAGTTTGCTTACGCCTTAGCAGATTTTCAAGACGGGGGGAAATAACCAGTTTAGGATTTAAAAATAAATTTGGTTCGTAGTTGGAGAGTCATCTTGAGCAGGTTTTAAAGATGATCTAGCCCTAACTACGAACTTTTTTTATTCATAACTAATCCAGTCACTCCAACTGCCAGCATACAGTTTTCCTGTGTGAATGTTGGCTAGTTCTAAAGAAAGTAAATTTACGCAAGCAGTGACACCGGAACCACAATAAACGATGATTTCCTCTGCTGTTTGCAGTTTTTCCCATCTTTGACTGTGCTGTAAAGCGGAAACAAGATTACCAGAAGAGTCGGTAATTTCTTGCCAAGGATAGTTAATAGCACCGGGAATATGACCAGCTATTTTATCTATTGGTTCTCGTTCTCCTCGGTAGCGATCGCTTTCTCTGGAATCTACTAAAGCTATTTGCGGTAAATCTTTACGGGTTTTTACGGTTGCAAAATCTACTACCATTTCTGGGTTTAATTGGGGAATAAAATTACCAATTTTCGGGGGCGAAATGACATCTGTAGTCGGATAACCAGCTTTTTCCCATGCTGCAAATCCTCCATCTAATACGACTACTTGCTGATGTCCGAGATAGCGTAATAACCACCATAAACGAGACGCAAAGGCCAAGCGGGAATCATCATAAGCAACTACTAAAGTTTTTTGGGAATCCACACCCATCGCTGATAACTTCTGCGCTAATTGATTAACATCAGGTAAAGGATGTCTACCGCCATGTTTACCCACAGGACTGGAAAGATCCTGATTTAAATCAAGATAATAGGCATTTTGAATATGACTGGTTTGGTATTGTTGTTTTCCTAGTTGTGGATCAGCAAGAGAAAAGCGACAATCGACAATGACGACCTGTGAATCCTGAAGATGTTGAAAAAGCCAAGTTGGGGAAACAACAATTTGGGTATTATTCATGAAAATTGCTATGAGAGAGTTATAAAAATTGATACCGTAAGTCACAGGATATGGTTCTTTTTGCTTTGTCTCGGAAGAGTTTGGCGAAATGTTTCATAGCCATTTTGGAGCGAAACAAGAGCATTTTTGTAAGTTTGCTCTTCCGACTCAATTAGCGAAACCTGCCCAAAAACCAGTTTTGCGGCTATTTATATATTTGTTATGGACTAGGATACAATACAGCCGCCGCTTTGTAGACAATTTGGGCGATGAATCCCTAACGTGAGTTAGAATTAATTGGTTTAGAACTAAATCTAGATTTCCCACAAGCGGCGATCGCTGATTGGACAATTGGAACGATGAATACATACACCGAAATTCTATCCCAACTGACATTTGAGCAGTAAGTACCAATACCGCTCATACAAGCATAATTACTAATTAGTAAGGTAAAAGCATACATAAGTTTTCATAATTTAAATTACTAAATGTAAAATTTGCATTCTAAATAATAATAATTATTGTATTTTCTTAATATGTGACATTTTTACGGGACTGATGTCAGCAATGAATTCCCATTGTCAAAGTTAGCAGATTTTCCTTTAAACTCGTATCAAGTAAACCCTTTATTAAAACATATCTAAATAGCAGTTGGTGGGATGAAAAGTGATATTAATTATGGTTATGATACTTTCTTATCTGTAACTTCAGAAGCGACAGTTTCGAGAAAAGTCAACCAGCTTGATGCAGAAGTGGGAAGAGTTTTAGTTGTTGACGACCATACCACCAGTCGGATCACTGCTGTTGCTCTCTTATTGGTGGAAGGATACGAAGTCATTGAGGCGGAAAATGGTCCGACTGCTTTAATGATGGTAAAACAAAAACCACCAGATTTAATTTTGCTGGATGTGATGATGCCAGGTATGGATGGGTTTGAAGTCTGTCAGCGACTCAAGGAGGATGAACAAACTAGACTTATCCCAGTAATATTTGTTACAGCTTTAAATGATCGGCGATCGCGCATCCGAGGTATAGAAGTAGGAGGGGATGATTTTCTCAGCAAACCTTTTGACAGTTTAGAACTAACAGCCCGTGTCAAGTCTTTAGTACATCAGAAGCGTTTAAATGAAGACTTAGACCATGCGGAAAAAGTCCTATTTTCTATTGCTAGAGCCATTGAAAGTCGTGATCCTAACACTGGTGATCACTGCGAACGCCTAGTCAAAATGGGACAGGGTTTTGGTGAATACCTCCATCTCTCACGCCACCGAATTAGAGATCTAATGTGGGGTGGTTATCTCCATGATATTGGTAAGGTGGGTATTCCTGACTCAGTGCTACTGAAAAAGGGCAAACTCACCCCCGAAGATTGGAAGATTATGAAGCAGCACGTTTTAATTGGCGAACAAATCTGCTTACCACTCCGTAGTATGCAGGGTGTGATTCCCATTATTCGCCATCACCATGAGCGCTGGGATGGATCAGGTTATCCAGATGGACTGAAAGGTGATGAGATTCCCTACCTAGCCCAAGTATTTCAGATAATTGATATTTACGATGCTCTGACTAGCGAACGACCTTATAAAAAAGCCTTCACGATAGAAGCAGCAATATCTTTAATTCAGCAAGAAACCGATTTAGGTTGGCGCAATCCGGAACTTGTACAGCAGTTTATTGACTTTATTCACAGTTGATTCTCCGATGGCTGGGAAATGTTGGTCTAGGTGCGATTAACTGCTATGATTTGAGCCTAAATATAACTAGGACTTACGCATAATCTACGTTTTCTTGGCGTTCTTGGCGGCTTGGCGGTTAGATAAATCAATATTTTTGGCAATTGTTGCGTAAGTCCTAATAACAAAAGATCAGGCTCGAAAAGATAGTTTATTCATAGCTGATAGCTAAATTATGGTAGTTGTAGCAATTTTAGCGGCGGGACGCGGTACGAGGATGAGATCACACCTACCCAAGGTTTTACATTCTTTGGGTGGGCGATCGCTAGTTGAGAGAGTTCTTGACAGTGTAGAAACCCTTTCACCTTCACGGCGGATGCTGATTGTGGGATATCAAGCAGAAACCGTGAAAACAGCCATGCAATCCCCTAACTTGGAGTTTGTCGAACAAACTGAACAACTGGGTACAGGTCATGCCATCCAGCAATTATTACCCCACTTGGAGGGTTACACAGGAGATTTGCTAGTACTAAATGGCGATGTCCCGTTATTACGCAGCGAAACCCTCACAGAACTACTACAAACTCACCAAGCAAATCAGAACGCCGCCACTATTCTCACTTCACACGTACCTGAACCCAAAGGCTATGGGCGGGTTTTTTGTAATAGTGACAATGTAGTGCAGCAAATTGTGGAACACAAAGATTGTACTGCGGCTCAAATAGAAAATCATCGAATTAACGCCGGAGTTTACTGCTTTTGTTGGCAGAAATTAGCCCAAATTTTGCCCCACTTACAGGCAAATAATGCTCAGAAAGAATATTACCTTACCGATGCTGTTACCCAAGTCGGTAAAGTCATGGCTATGGATGTGGAAGATTACCAAGAAATTCTGGGGATTAATGATCGCTTGCAATTAGCAACGGCGGACGAGATTTTACAAAAACGTGTTAAAGAAAAATGGATGATGGCTGGTGTGACTCTCATCGACCCCAACAGCATTACCATTGATGACACCGTAGAATTACAGCCAGATGTAATTATTCAACCTCAAACTCACCTGCGGGGAAATACTACTATTCAAACTGGTAGTTGCATTGGTCCAGGGAGTTTAATTGAAAATAGCCAATTGGGTGAAAACGTCACGGTGCTATATTCTGTAGTCACAGATAGCATTGTCCAGTCAGGTAGCCGCATTGGCCCTTATGCTCATTTACGTGGTCATGCTGTAGTAGGTGCTAATTGCCGTGTGGGTAATTTTGTAGAGTTGAAAAATACGCAATTAGGCGATCGCACCAACGCCGCACATCTATCATACTTGGGTGATACTGTTACCGGGAACAAAGTAAATATTGGTGCAGGTACAATTACTGCCAACTATGACGGCGTGAAAAAACATCCTACCCACATTGGCGATCGCACCAAAACCGGTTCCAACAGTGTTTTAGTAGCACCAGTGACTTTAGGTGATGATGTTTATGTAGCCGCAGGTTCAACTGTCACCGAAGATGTCCCGGATAACTCCTTAGTAATTGCCCGTAGTCGTCAAGTAGTCAAACCAGATTGGCAGCAGCCAAAACCTGAAAATTCCTGAGTGCTGAGTGCTGAGATCATGATCTTCACTCAGCGCACCCCAGCGTTAACCTCAGCGTGACTCTGCGTTCAAACAGCCCACTAATTCGCCATTATTCCATTCCAAAGTATCACCAATGGCTGTACCATCGTGGTAAGCAGCAAGTAACACCTGACTAGTCTTACCCCATGATATCGCTCCAGAGGCATCTAAAGCGATCGCACCCAAATCGCGCTGATGTTTACTAGCTTCCATAAAAGAGCGCTCCATCGCATCCTTGAGCGACATTCCATCAGTTACCCGGATGACAACCTTGGCAGCTAAACATTCATCAATGATATCTTCCCCAATACCAGTACAGCTAACCCCGGCATTTCGAGTTGCATAATTACCTGCCGGCATAGCAGAATCACTGACTCTACCAATGCGTTCAAAACCTTTACCCCCTGTAGAAGTTCCAGCCGCCAACCGCCCACAGGCATCTAAAACCACCACACCAATAGTACCGCGCCCAGCATTGCTAGTTTCCACCACTTCCGGTTCCGCTACCACCCCAGCCATTGTGCTTTTAAAATCATCTTGGCGCTCTTGCATCCATTCCTGTAATCTTAAATCAGTTAAAGGATTGAATAAAGGAACTTGTAATTCCCTGGCCAGTTCAGCTGCACCGTGATCAGAAAGTACCCGATCAGCCGCACTTTGTAAAAAGTGTACCAACTCAATGGGATTTTTAACCCGCGAAATATTAATCACACCACTAAAACGCCCTGATGTGCCATCCATCAAAGAAGCACTCATGCGGACTTGACCATCAGATTGTAGTACTGAACCAGTACCAGCATTAAAGCGGGGATCATTTTCTAACATTTGGCAACCCAGCAACACCGCCTCAGATGCAGTTGCGCCAGACAATAGAAGAGAATAAACTGCCTCCACCACCTTATATAAAGAACGCCGTACCGCTTCTAATCCTCCCTTACCGTGGAGAGAACTACCAGCTCCTCCATGAATAATTACTTTAGGTTGCACCTGTAAATTCATTATCTATAATCCTTGTATTTTTTGCGTCTCATTTGTAGTTAATTTCCCGAATCTTTAGAAGAGTCGTCAGCCTAGACTCTACTTCTTCCCAGTCCCCAGTCACTGAATCTCAGAACGGCGACGGCGACAGCGTTCCGAGCAGTATTTTACTTCCTCCCAACAATCTTGCCATTTTTTCCGCCAAGTGAAGGGACGTTGACACACCGGACAAATTTTTGTAGGTAGGTCTGATTTAGACCGAACTCGTCCCATAATAAATACCCGACAGATGTGAATTTTCTGTTTGAGAGCAATGGAAAATTATTATAACGAGTTTGCGCTAAAAGCAGGATAATTTAAATTCCACTATTCAGGGAAAAATTTTTCCAATTAGTTAGGTGTCGTATTTTTTGGTAGCTAAGGGCAAAAGTAAGCGGCTAACTACTCGACTATCCGGTAACTGATAGATATGTAACTCTCCTCCTAATTGCTGCATGAGGTTTTGGCAAATCAATAAATGTAAGCCTGGAGGTTTATCCAGAAACGAGAGAGCGAGGACATCTTTGGATTTACTGCGATCTAATTCTGCCAGTAGCTGTGAGTCAATGATGCCATTATCTGTAATCGATAACTCTAATAATTTCTCATCTAATCGGCGACACCAGATATCAATTCTGCCTCCCTCTTGAGAACGGTGACAGGCAAAAACTAATAATTCGTGGAGAATTAATTCAAATTTGACAATATCACCAGAAATGGCCATTGAGGAAGGGGAACTTGAGGCTTTAATGCTTTGCAGGAATGAGGAATTTTGTATTGGTTCTGGTTCTGCGCCCGATTTTCCTAAACCATGCACACCCACCCATAATTTGTGATGCTTAAATAAAATTTCTACTCCTTCGAGCGATCGCTTGAGTAAACTGGAGATATTCATAGTCTCCGCACTCTTATGTAAGTTCCATTTTTCCAGTTTGAGTAATCCAGTCATGGAGGCATTTGTCTGGTCTAACTGCCGCAATAGTAACTGGTAACGTGTGCGAGTTAAATCATTACTAGGAATACCCAAATCATGTATTTGTCCCAGTAACTGGGTTGTTGTTCTTTGAATTTCCTCAAGACGGCTATGTTTATACCAATTCAGTTGTTGTAATTCCAGGCTCCTAGATTCTAAAAGTTGGGTAAGTTGTTGTTGACGACGTGACCAAGCGAATTGAGTTAGCAGAGTTTGTGTCGCATCGAGACTTCGCTGTGACCATTGACGTTCCCAATAGTCTGCTATCACCACCACGGCTGTGGGTTCATAACTAGCGGTACGTAATGCAATAATTAAAATTTGACCAATTCCTGAACCATTCAACCATATTCTGGTTTCTGGTGTTAAATCATTGAAGGTGAAACTGAGGTAAGAATTACGCGAAATCGCCCACTGAATCAGAGTTTCTGATTGAATATTTATTCTTGCATTTGTAACAATTGTAAATTTATTATCAATGATGGGATTGACTATAATTTCGGCATTAGTTTCACCAGCACGCCAAGATAACATGAAGACCAAGGGGCATCCAATTACAGATTGGATTTTTTCCAAGAAAGTCAGTTCTAGAGCATTAGCATCGGTAGCGGTTGTTTGACCCGGATCGCTGTGTTCCAGAATGCGCAAACATTCCTGAACGCTTTGCAGTACCTTTTGTTGCCGCTCGTTCTCATGTCGCAGTTGCCATTGTTGAACAATTACACCAATCTGTTGACTAACAACCCACAGTAATTCTTTTTCTAAGGTTGACCAAGTGTGATAACTTTCGTGAGTGATTAGGAGCAGGACTGTTGGGGCGTGACCTTGTTTGCAATTACAAATTAACAGCGATCGCACACCATTTTCTACCAGAGAATCTCGCCAATTAAAAAACCGCAAATCTTCATCTAACTTCTCTATATCTATTGCACCTTGAGCATACCTTAATAAAGAACTATCCACTGCTGTCAGATCATAGAAAGGGAATGTTAAAGGTCGCCGATTATGAGGGTGGCTTTGGTAAATAACTTGATAATTATTTTGATCGGGATCGGATTGTAATAGTAAAAAGCGGGTAGCTGTTAGCCTAGCTAAAACTTGCGATGCACAGGATCTGATAATTTCGTCAAATTCCTCTTGGTAATAAATAGCTTGAGCAATTTGGCTAGTCAGATGGGTGTCATCTTGAATTTGTTGGATGGTAGTTTCCATGCTCTCTATGGGAGCAACTAAAGAAATTAGTCCCGCCGCACTTTGAACAAAGTTTTTATCCGCCTCAGCCCAAATGCGTGGTTCATTACCTTCGACAGCCAAAAAACCTAGTAGATCATTTTTCCAGATAATCGGAGCGGCTAATAGCGATCGCACCCCTAAACGTCGTAATAATTTGGCTGTAAAATGGCTTTTGAGAGAACTACGTGCATCACCAATCCAGACAATTTGATTCACTGACAAAGCATAATATAATTCGCTCAACTCCTGCACAGTCATCCCTACTGCTGGTTTGTCATCAGCAGAACTACGACCAATATTCACCAGATGATTGCTCATCCGACACCAAAAATAACGCCCTTGTCTGTCAAACCAATAAATATTTGTACGACTGGGAGCAACAAATGCATGAGTTTCCTCTACTACCCCTTTCAGCCTTTGATCTAAATTATTGAGAGTGCGGATATTTTCTAGTAATTTTAATAATGCTTCATCAGGGTGTTTGGTTTGCTGTTGTTTTAAATCTATCTCTTTCTGATAAAGGACTGCCCCTAGTGTATCTAAAACTATGCTTAATCTGGTTTTTGCATTTCCTGGGAGTAAGTAACCCCAACGTTCTGAACCGAGTAAGAGTAAACCTAAAAACCGATTTTTATGGCGAATTGGCCAAAAAATTGTTCCCTGGATATTAATTTTTTTAGCAAATTCTTGCCACGTAGCGGCACGGGGTTCGTTCCGTAAATCAACTACACCTAATGGTCCTTGTTCAATAACTACCTGCTCTAATATGTCACCTGGATTCAGAATCACCTGTTTATATAAAAAATTCGTGTCTTTATTAGGTGTAATACCACCTTTACCTAATAGTGTGTGTTTAAGACGATTGTAAAGTGCAACCCAAATCAAATTGTAGTCAAATTGATCTTGAATATACGAAATCGTGGTTGAAATCAGAACGTCAACATCATCCTCTTCTCTCAATTGTTGGAGGACGTTGCACAAGGCCAGAATCTGTTGTTCGTCGGTGAAAGATTTTTGTGGCTGCCCCATCTGAATTATTTATCAACTTAGCTTGTAATATATTAAAATACCCAGAAAAGCATCCTGAATCGAAATAAGTACGGATAATTGCTGCAAATACTGGGTAAATTTACATGGATATTTATCAATTTGCCATTCGTCCCATCTTATTTAATTTTCTCAAAGCAGATCCAGAGTGGTTACATCAGCAAACCATCGGGAGTTTAAACTGGCTATCACAAACCAGTAATCCTTCTGCTCATTGGGTAAATCAACGTTTACAGAACTCCTTGTGTCTCAAAGACCCACGCTTAGAACAAAATTTGTTTGGCCTCAAATTTCCCAATCCTTTAGGACTAGCAGCTGGTTTTGATAAAGATGGAGTTGCTGCCAATATGTGGTCTAGTTTGGGTTTTGGGTTTGCAGAACTAGGAACAGTCACCTTTGTCCCACAACCAGGAAACCCTCGCCCCCGCTTATTTCGCTTACCATTGGATCAAGCTGCTCTTAATCGTATGGGTTTTAATAATAGCGGAGCGCCAGCAATGGCTGCTAGGTTAGCACCAGATCAACAACAGTCAGCCTACTCTATACCCATAGGTATAAATTTGGGTAAGTCTAAGGTTACACCTTTGGATGCAGCCGCAGAAGATTATCTTAACAGTTTTCGCTTACTCAAACACTTAGGAGACTATTTTGTTGTTAATGTCTCTTCTCCCAATACTCCAGGGTTGCGATCGCTCCAAGATGCTACTATGCTCAGTTCTATCCTGGATTTATTACAACAAGAAAACGATTCACAAAAACCGATTTTTGTCAAAATTGCCCCAGATTTAGAATGGGAGGCGATCGCTGACATTATTACTTTAGCCAAAGATTATCAGCTAGCTGGAATTATTGCTACTAACACCACCATCAGCCGTGACGGACTGCAAACTCAAATCATTAACCAAACAGGCAAATCACCCCAGGAGGAAGCAGGTGGGATTAGTGGTGCGCCTTTACGCCATCGCTCTACTGAGGTGATTCGGTTTATTTGGCAGCAAACCCAAGGACAAATCCCCATTATTGGAGTGGGGGGTATTTTTACCGCAGAAGATGCTTGGGAAAAAATTACTGCTGGTGCTAGTTTAATTCAAGTCTACACAGGCTGGGTTTACCAAGGCCCGATGATGGTACGCCAAATTCTCGCCGGTTTGCTTTTACAACTGGAAAAAAATCAGTTAAATTCCATCACCGAAGCCATAGGTAGAGAATCAAAAATTAAAAATTAGGAATTCACAATTTTTCATTTTCTTCCAGTGGGAAAAACTCCTTAGTTTTTTCCGAGTATGTCCAGGCGATACCATCAGGATCTTTGTGACGACACCACTCAGGAAACTCTGGATCATTGCGCCGTTTGTATACTGTGCTGGAATATACATTCAATCGCTTGGCTAATTCCGACTGAATCAGAGAACCAAACATTAACTGCTGTTCTAGCGATCGCTTAATTTCTGGCTCAGTTTCTGGCGGTGCTGCTTCAGTTTCCGTCTCTGAATCTACAGGCTGGACTTTTGGTGGTGCTAAGAGCGATCGCCCGGTTTTACTTACAGAATGAGATGGTAGCTCTTCAATTGGTTCACTACTATCCAGGATACTGCCCAGAATACTAGCAGTCATAAAGTAATAAACCTCACCCCCTGCTTCTGCTGTTTCTATACTTCCACCGAATTCACTCGCCTTAGTATCTAAATAGCGTTTTGCCCTTGTCCCAGGAAAATTGCCCCTCATTGCCAAATCCATTGGCGTAATCTTACCTTGAGTTTCCCCAATCATTTGATGGAAAACTGGATTAACTTCCTGACACCACTGTTGCCATTGGTATTGTTGCCAAACCTTGATACCACTGACCAGCATCAGGATAACCAATAAAATTTTCCAGGTAGAAACCAAGAAAATAATCAAAAACGAGATTGGCAAAAGTATAACGAGAAACCCTTTCCCGTCGCTTTCTATTATTTTTTCACTCATGCCGATTATTGCCAATAAAATTTTTGGGAAATAATACTACTATCTTGGCAAAAATTTGCACATTTTTTTGTATCGTTTGGCAAAGTTATCGCAAATTCCCTCACAGAAAAACTAGGGAGGAGTGTCAAAGATGCAGAAGTGAAGTTTTGTACCAATCCCTAAACTTGTCGTTGGCAAAGCAACAAACCAAACCACTGGTTAGGATCAGTCCACACATTCAAAGGCACTAAACCCATTGCGGCGAGTTGCTGTTGAATAATATTTAGATCAAATTTGCGAGAAATTTCCGTGTGGATAGTTTCCCCCGCCGCAAAATCCACCTTGAGGTTAAGAGCGGCTAATTCCACAGATTGCGATCGCAAACTGCGTACATAGGACTCAATTTGATTTTCTGTTTCGTTATAAAACGTCCAATGCTCAAACTGCGTTGTATCAAAATTTCCCTGAAATCGCTGATTTAAATGAGTCAAAATATTTAAATTAAACGCCGCCGTCACACCTTGACTATCGTCATAAGCAGGTTCCAATATATGTTTTGGCTTTTGTAAATCTATTCCCAATAAGAAATACTCACCCACTTCCAGAGAATTTGTAATTTGAGATAGAAAAATATCACACTCTTGGGGTTTGAGATTACCTAAAGTACTGCCAATAAAAGCAATCATCCGACTAGGTAATTCCGATGGCAAGATTTTTGCCAAGGCTAACTCGTAGGTTCCAGCCAGTGCATGAACTTTTAACGACGGATAATCTGCTAGTAATTGCCTAGCACTAGTTTCTAAAATCCCTGCACTCACATCAATAGGGACGTACAGCATGGGATAGCCTAGCTGCTCATAGGCATCTAGAATAATTCTAGTTTTAGTAGAACTACCACTGCCCAGTTCTACCAATTCACAGGGTCCAGTTATACGGGCAATTTCACCAGCATACTGTTGTAAAATTTTTGTTTCTGTCCGTGTCGGGTAATATTCTGGTAATTCACAGATTTGCTCAAATAACTCAGAGCCACGATCATCATAAAGGTATTTAGTGGGAAGAGTTTTGGGTGTTTGAGTTAATCCCTGAATCACATCAGATCCGGAATTAAGTGTGGCGATTTCATTTACTGAAACCAAATTCTCTATCTGCAAGCGCTCTTCAATGCTTGTTGAGGACGCAACTTTGGTAATAGCAGCTTTAGACATTGAGATTTAACCTCCATTGTGTAAATTGATATAAATCAAGAAAAAAGGATATGTATTTTCCGGGCCAAGAAACCCTAATTGCCAAACACATTGTCTTAGCTCATAACATCACACCTGAGATAGATATATGCAGATTTTTAGATACCCTGAATGATCTTCTCATAAAAATGAATGCCGAGTATTTTTTAATCAGCATCCTCTTCGGTATAGATGAGATTCAAAGTGTCTTAGCACAGCGAAATCCCGCAAATATTTGCCGGATATTAGGATAATACCAATTACGAAAACTAGTACGTAGTCCCCAATGACGTGTAGCCCAACTCCCGCCTTTGAGAACACGGTGCTGATGGTCAAAATAAACTTGGGAATAACCAATGTAAGGGTAACTTTGGAAACCATCGTAAGCATCAAACCAGGAATCAGTCCACTCCCAGACATTACCTAGAGTATCGTATAAGCCGTATGCACTTTGTCCGGCTGGATAGGCGTTGACTGGTGTCGTCTGACCAACGAGGCGATCGCAATTACAATATTCAGCAGTTACGGATTCATCCCCCCAAGGATAAATGCGACGACAACCAGCCTTTGCATCCCAACTCGCCGCCTTTTCCCACTCAGCTTCTGTAGGTAGTCGCTTCCCCACAAATTGCGAATATGCTTCCGCCTCATACCAACTCACACCACAAACAGGGTGATTATCCCAACGGACATCCCCAGACCAGTAAAGTGGTGTAAATACTGCCTCAGTTTGTCGCCATTTCCACCCATCCCCAGACCACCACTGAGAATCTTCGTAACCTCCAGCCTCAATAAATAAACGATACTGTCCACAAGTCACAGGATATCGGTCAATACAATAAGCATCTAAATATACCTTATGCGCAGGTCGCTCATTATCCATAGCATATATATCATCACTTCCCTGTTCAAATTCACCAGAGGGGATAAGAATCATCTCCGTCACATTCGTGACAGCAGAGATATCACCTATCTTCCCCCCCATCCCTTCCGTCTTCCACTGTTCCCGCTTAATCAATTCCAGCACAAAGCTAATAATTTCACAGTGTTGGCTTTCATGCTGAATTAAAAAGCCCCAAAGACGTTCTTCCTCTTCAATATCAACCAATTCTAGACGTTCCAAAACCTGCTTTCTCACCGTATCCAAGTAATAAAGCGTTTCCTGTAAATGAGGTAACTGGACACGTTTTGATTTAGGTAAACCATCAGCCGCAAATAACTTTCGGTATTGAGGGAACGAACAAGGCAAACCAGCACTATGTTCTAGTAACCATAAAGACTCAGTATAGCCAATATGCCCCAAATGCCAACCCACAGGACTAAAATCAGGATGAGGCTGACTACAAAATGTAGATTCATCCATACCCTCAAACAACTTCCAGGTTTTCTGACGGCATTCAACCAAAGCGTTAAAAACAGACTCTTTCACACTAGATTGGTATAGTCTGGATATCACAGTCTCCTCCCACAATGATCATGCTATTTTCTGGACAAGCAGTCCAATTACCAGTAAATAACGGTTCAGAGGCAATAATTACAGATTTGGGAAAATTTTTATGATTTTTCAGCCAATATAGTGAAGGCGCAGGCGCATGGGTAGAAAAGCGCGAAGCAATCAGACGATTTCCATCACTAAAAACAATATTTGCAGAAGCTTTCACCTCATGGTGCTTTGCCATTTCTAATAAAATAACTAATGTATTGCGTAAAGCATCTTCTCGAGAACAATCTTGGTTAATTTGAATCTGAGAAAGTAGCAGCGCAAAGATGTGTTCCGAATCAGTAATCCCATTAATTTGTTCGTAAAAATCAGGAGTTAATAGGCCACGGATTTTTCTGTGTAGTGATTTACGAAAATTCTCAATATATCCATTATGAATAAATAGCTGTTGTTGATAGTTAAACGGCTGACAATTAGCAAAATCTAAAGCTTGTCCAGGTGTAGCACTACGAATATAAGCCAATACACATTTAGATTCTACATAACGACTAATCTGAGGCAGATTTAAATCATTCCAAATAGGTAATGTATTTCTGTAGGTAAATGGGTCTGTATTTTTTTGAGTATGATACCAACCCACCCCAAAACCATCTGCATTCACAACACCAGAAGTCATTTCACGGGGTTGGTAACTCTGAACTATCAAAGAATGTTCAGGTTTATACAGAATATCTTCTAAACTAACAGGCGCACCCAGATAAGCAAGTAAACGACACATACAAAAATATTATCAACAAAAAAAACTAAAAACTAAATCCCTTAAACATCTGAATTTATCGGCATTTATTGGCGTTTCTCTGCGGTTAATTATTCTTACCTTCTATTCAGTGAAAAACAGATTTGCACAGCCATAAATCATCTGCTTGCAATTAATAGCGAATACGCGGATCAACATAAGCATTGAGAATATCAATCAAAATACTCGCAGTCACCACAATCGCCCCAAAAAATACTAAAACTCCTTGTACAGTGGGATAATCACGGTCAGAAATAGCTTGATATAAGCGATTTGCTAAACCAGGCCAAGAAAAAGTCACCTCAGTTAAAATTGCGCCCCCCAGCAGAGATGCAAAAGTTAATCCTAACACCGTAATTACTGGAATTAAGGCATTTTTTAAAGCATGGGCGACTAAAATTTTATTTTCAGCGATTCCTCTAGCTCTCGCGGCTTCTACATAATCTCCTTTCAGAGTTTCTTTTAAATTTACCCGCACAATGCGTTCAAAAATTCCACTCAATAAGATTCCTAGAGTAAGACTAGGGAGAGCTAAATGATGTAAAGATATGAAAAACTGAATTAAATTGCCAGTAAGCAAGCTATCAATGGTATATAGTCCAGTGATAGATGCAGGAATCGGAAGATTAGGCGGAAAACGATTAGAACTAGGAAACCAACCTAATTGCACAGAGAAAATTAGCTGTAAAAGCATTCCAGCCCAAAACATCGGGAGTGCGTAGGTAATAATACCAAATAATCGCCCCCCAATATCAAAATAAGTACCGGGACGAGAAGCTGAAAGAGTACCAGCCAGGATACCAACAATTAGGGCTACAGCCATACTTGATACTGCTAACTCTACAGTGGCGGGGAAATACTGACCAATGATTTCCCAAACAGACTGTCCTCGACTGGTTAAAGAACTTCCCAAATCAAAGCGCAGTATGTTTCCCAGATAATTTAAATATTGTAACCATAGAGGAAGATTTAAACCTAGTTGTTGGCGTAACTCTTCCTTAGCAGCCTCTGGCGCACGTCCGCCCAGAATTGCATCTGCGGGATCTCCTGGCGTAGCTCGTAGTAATAAAAATACAATAGTAATAATAGTCAACAATTGTAGTGGAGCCAGAAGTAATCGAGAAGCAATGTAATATTGTAAAGCTTTAGAACGAGACATATTTTAATTCGTAGTTCGTAGTTCGTAGTTCGTAGTTCGTAGTTCGTAATTCGTAATTCGTAGTTTAATACTTTTCTTTCTTAGTGTACTTTGTGTCCTTCTCCCAAGGGGAGACGCTATGCGAATGCGGTTCGTTACTCATACATAATTAACTCAGTGCATCATCAATAAAATCAAATAACTTATTAAAGTTATGGGGTGCGTTAGTTGGTAACATAACTCACCCCATTGGCTTTTAGATAATCAAATTTGATAACTGTTAACTGTTAACTGTTAACTGTTTTCTTGATAGTTTTATAAATCAAATTCTGAGTGGGGTCAAGTTGTACATTATTCACACCATTTTGAGCAAATACATAATCTTTGGTTTGCCATAAAGGGATATAAGGCACATCATTAGCTACTTGTTTTTCAATTTCTGTGAAAATTTTCTGACGTGCTTCTGGATTTTGCTCTTGGCGTTCTTGAGCAATTAGTTTATTGATGGCTTCGCTATAGTAGAATGAACCCTGACTTTTACTACCACCTTCTTCGCAGCCTTGAGCATTAGAACCTTTTTCACAGGATAAGAATGGCTGCACATAATTATCGGGATCTAAAAAGTCTGGATACCAGTCAAGCAAAGCTGCTGGATATATACCCCTGGAGATGTCTTTAAAGAAGGTAGCACTTTCTACATTTTTTATTTCTAGTTGTAACATTCCTGCCATTTCTTGATCAGCCAGAGATTTGAGGGTTTGTGCTGCTAAACTTCGACTAGCTGAACTAGAAGGATACCAGATTTGCACTTTGGCGGGGTTTTCTTGAGAGAAGCCGGCCTGAGTTAATAGTTCTTTGGCTTGATCAAAGTTAGCATCGCCATATTTTTCTTTAAATAATGGTTGGGAAACTTTAAAGGTGTTAGGAATCATGCTATAAAGTGGATCAGCTTGACCAAGTAAAACCCGTTCATTGATCAGTTGACGGTCGATCATAGCGGCGATCGCAGCTCGAACTTCTGGTTGATCTAAAGGCTGCTGATTCCGGTTCAAGACCATGTAACTCACAACGCTACCCTGAGCCGTAATTGCTTGCCAATCGCCGTTTTTAGCTCCTGATTCTAAACTGCGGATTTGGTCTGGTTGTAGAGATAAATACGCTACATCTACTGTACCTGTACGAAAAGCATTAAACAAATTCACAGGGCTAGTTTGAATCTGCACATTAACGCCCTGATTAGCTGGTTTGTCTCCCCAATATTTGTCAAATACATCCAATCGCAATGAATCTGTGCCATACTGCTCTAACTTGTAAGGGCCAGTCCCTACAAAGGTATTAGGCTGGAATTTCCCCGCCCCAATTTCGTAAGCTGTGGGTGACACTGCACACACCCCAGTAAATGCTAACAGTGAGGGAAATGCTGCAAATGGTGTTTTTAACTGAATTGTTAATTCGTATTCATCTGTGGCTTTGACTGAATCCACTGTGTCTGATAATAAGAAGGAGGGTTTTCCCTTATTCTCAATAAAGCGCTGAATGCTAAACTCCATTGCTTTGGCATTGAAAGGAGTCTCATCGTGGAAAACTACTCCCTGACGCAAAGGGATGGTGTAAGTTAAACCATCAGCACTGACTTCGGGTAATGCTGTTGCCAATTGGGGTTTAATTTCGGTGCTACCTGGTTCATAAGTGTACAGGCGATCGCTCATATTTAACACCAAACCCAAAGAAGCCAACTCGTAGGTATCAGCTGGATCAAGGGTTCTAGGTTTTAAAGTTGTACCTACAGTAATCCGACCATCACCCGTACCAGATGATAAATTCGTTGTCTGCTGGCTAGGGGCGCAACTCACAACCAAAAGTAAACACAGACAAAACAATGATAAAAATTGGGGAATCCCACGCCATCGTTTTGCAGTCAAGGAAAAACAGTCCATATTGTTCGGATTTTTCAACTTAGCAGTCAGCTATCATACTATAGATATGTGGCTGTAACACTTAAACATTCGCAACACACTGGTACAGAACAGCAGAAATCAACAGATGATTCAAAATTGATGAAAAGCCTAGATCATCAGCATTTTGAATTGTGTTCGGGCATATTGCAACTGACATGATCTCATATTTGAACACCACGAAAATAGAAAATCATTAATTAGACCTGCGACGTATATTTTTATCACCAATATATATCTTTCGTTAGAAGGATAATTTTGTTTTTTTAGATAGAGTTTATTTGTAATCTCAGGAAATTAATTGGCTCAAATATAGTGACAGTTTTGGCAGATTTCATCACTAAATAATAATTCTATTTATTGAGATTATGAATCTCAGTTAAAAATAAATTCAGTTTTTCAAAAAAATAGCTGAATTAGGAATGAGCCAAATATATTTTGAAACTGTAAACACAGCACAAATATCAAGTATTGACATGATGAATTTGATTTCTAGGACGATGAATCACATTAACTTCCTACTCCAGGGAGTTCAAATAAAAAGTTTATTAGCTGTTGTCCTAGTTGGTTTGATGACGCTAACGACTAATGTTGCTTTTGGGCAAAATAATCAAGTTTTAAAAGAGCAAGTCCGTCAAGATATACAGCAAGATGATTCCCAAAGACCAAAAACCATCAGGGAGTGGAATCAGGAGGCTCGTGAAACAGAAGGTTCTCCTATCGAGCGAATGCAAAAAATTGGGGAAGAGTCAGCAGAAGCTTTAACAGAATTTGGTTCAGGATACGTAGAGGGTGCTGAAAAAATGGCTCGTGATATCCAAAATGGTGTAGCTGAGATAGGCGAATAGGCGAATATATTCCGGGCTAATATAGCCGTATGCACTTGAATGAACTACATCATATTCCCCTCCTCGCTTGCACCGGAGGGGGTTTTTGTATCTCAACAATATTAGCCGAGACATACGCAAAATAAATTATGAGGGAGATTTGTATCTATATGATACAGAAATTCTATGCGATCGCATCTATTTACACGCTTGCAAACAAGTCCACAATATAGTTACACTTTTTAAAACATTCTCATTTTTGCTTGGCAATTACGTAGACGGTTAAATGGGGGTTGACTCAAGGATGGCATTTCCTGGTGTCCAAACGGTTTACAGACGTTTGCTAGGTTCTCAAAGAACTAGGAAGAAATTTTCATTGAGAAAATCTCTCGGCAGTCATACAGGCGATCGCTACTCTAGAAAGTAAAGCTACCCAGCGTCTCAAAATATTGCCAAACTAGCCACACCGTCTGATTTATCAAGACTAATTTGTGGTTAAATTTAAGATCCTGGCAATAAAAAAACTCAGAGAGTTCACTGAACGGCGGAAAAGCATCGCAGTAGGAGGATTAAACCCACCTCAGCGAATCTTCCCTCCCTCAAAACCTCAGTCATAAAATTGCTTTGTAAACATAATTCATCGAGGAGGAGCGTAGTCGATGGGACTACCCTGGTACCGAGTACACACAGTCGTTCTGAATGATCCAGGTCGGTTGATTTCTGTACACTTGATGCACACAGCTCTAGTTGCAGGCTGGGCTGGTTCAATGGCATTGTACGAACTAGCTATTTATGACCCCAGTGATCCAGTGCTTAACCCCATGTGGCGGCAAGGAATGTTCGTCCTGCCCTTCATGTCACGTTTAGGTGTTACCGAATCTTGGGGTGGCTGGAGCGTCGTCACTGGTAACGCCGCAAGTAATCCTGGTTTCTGGTCTTTTGAAGGTGTAGCCGCAGCTCACATCGTTCTTTCAGGTCTATTGTTCCTAGCTGCCGTCTGGCACTGGGTTTACTGGGATTTGGAACTCTTCAGAGATCCTCGTACTGGTGAACCTGCCCTAGATTTGCCAAAAATGTTTGGCATTCACCTATTCTTATCCGGTTTACTTTGCTTTGGCTTTGGTGCTTTTCACCTCACCGGACTATTTGGCCCAGGTATGTGGGTCACTGATGCCTATGGAGTTACTGGTAGCATTCAGGCAGTAGCACCAGAGTGGGGTCCGGCTGGGTTCGACCCATTTAACCCTGGTGGTGTTGTAGCTCACCATATCGCCGCAGGCGTTGTTGGCATTATTGCGGGTTTATTTCACCTCACAGTCAGACCTCCCGAACGGCTATATAAAGCTCTACGGATGGGGAACATTGAAACCGTACTTTCTAGCAGTATTGCTGCCGTATTCTTCGCAGCTTTCATTGTTGCTGGTACGATGTGGTACGGTAACGCTACTACCCCGATTGAACTGTTTGGCCCCACTCGTTATCAGTGGGATCAAGGCTACTTCACTCAGGAAATTGAGCGTCGCGTCCAAACTAGCCTATCTGAAGGTGCAACCCTTTCAGAAGCTTGGGCAGAAATTCCCGAAAAATTGGCTTTCTATGATTACGTCGGTAATAGCCCTGCTAAAGGTGGTCTATTCCGTACTGGTCCTATGGTCAAGGGTGATGGTATCGCCCAATCTTGGCAAGGTCATGCCGTATTCAAAGATGGTGAAGGTAGAGAATTGACCGTGCGTCGTCTCCCCAACTTCTTTGAAACCTTCCCAGTTATCTTGACCGATGCTGATGGAGTGATCAGAGCCGATATTCCTTTCCGTCGCGCCGAATCCAAGTACAGTTTTGAACAAACTGGTGTCACCGTCAGCTTCTACGGTGGTGATCTAGATGG
This sequence comes from Nodularia harveyana UHCC-0300, assembly GCF_034931085.1. NCBI lineage: Bacteria > Bacillati > Cyanobacteriota > Cyanophyceae > Nostocales > Nodulariaceae > Nodularia > Nodularia harveyana. Next base: position 46,078 of record NZ_JAYGHG010000019.1, read on the forward strand.
TCAAACCTTTACAGATCCTGCTGATGTTAAGAAGTATGCTCGTAAAGCTCAAGGTGGCGAAATCTTTGATTTTGACCGCGAAACCTTGAACTCTGATGGTGTATTCCGCACCAGCCCCAGAGGTTGGTTTACCTTTGGACACGCTGTATTTGCTCTACTATTCTTCTTTGGTCATCTCTGGCATGGTTCTCGGACAATCTACCGAGACGTATTTGCTGGTGTGGATGCGGATCTAGAAGAACAAGTTGAGTGGGGTCTATTCCAGAAAGTGGGTGATAAATCTACCCGCCGGAAGGAAGCTCTCTAACTCTAATCTTTCGGTACTAGGGATTGAGAAATAATTCTTCTTATACTCAATCCCCCAATACCTTATTTCATAGACTGAATAAACGATCATTATTGGCTGGTTAGGCAGGAGCTTTTAATATGGAAAGCGTTGCATATATCTTGATTTTTGCTCTGGCATTAGGAGTTATTTTCTTTGCGATCGCATTCCGCGAACCCCCCCGCATCGAAAATAAAGAAGAAAAATAGACTGCTCTTACCAAAATTCTAAGGGCATTTAAACCTTTTATCTGCTGTTACCAATCATGGTGGCAGCAGATATCTGTCTTTTATAACCATAGATTTTATGGGGGCAATTCTCAAATAAACTACTCAATAAATACTAAATTGACAGAAGATATGATATAATTGTTTATCTGGAAGTTAATATGTGTTAATACTAGCTTTTCTGCGCTAGGATAAAAAAAAGATGTAGGTGTACCTGCCGCCTAGTGCCTCGGATATACATCATCACGCCTATGCCACAAAATTTACGGAGACTAGAACCAGGAACAAATCAGCATGGTCAATCAGAACTTAACCGCTACAGAAATTGGATTTACTCACGAAGATTTCGCTGCTCTACTTGACAAGTATGATTATCACTTCAGCCCTGGAGATATTGTACCAGGTACAGTTTTCAGTATAGAGCCGCGCGGCGCTCTGATTGACATAGGTGCTAAAACAGCAGCCTACATACCTATACAAGAAATGTCTATTAACCGGGTTGACGCTCCGGAAGAAGTTTTACAATCAAACGAAACAAGAGAGTTTTTCATCCTCACCGATGAAAACGAAGATGGTCAGCTCACGCTTTCCATTCGTCGCATCGAATATATGCGGGCTTGGGAACGTGTGCGGCAGTTACAAGCAGAAGATGCTACTGTTCGTTCCGGTGTATTTGCTACCAACCGTGGTGGTGCATTAGTACGCATCGAAGGATTACGCGGGTTTATCCCAGGTTCTCACATCAGCACCCGTAAACCGAAGGAAGATTTGGTAGGTGAAGAACTGCCATTGAAATTCCTAGAAGTAGACGAAGAACGTAACCGCTTAGTTCTATCCCACCGCCGAGCGCTGGTGGAACGGAAGATGAACCGCCTAGAAGTAGGCGAAGTAGTTATTGGTACAGTTCGTGGGATTAAACCCTACGGTGCTTTTATCGATATTGGTGGTGTTAGCGGACTGCTACACATTTCTGAAATTTCTCACGAACATATTGATACACCTCATAGCGTCTTCAATGTCAATGATGAAGTTAAAGTCATGATCATTGACTTGGATGCAGAAAGGGGTCGGATTTCCTTGTCTACCAAGCAGCTGGAACCCGAACCCGGTGATATGATTAAGAACCGTGACTTGGTTTATGATAAAGCTGAGGAAATGGCAGCCAAGTATCGTGAACAGATGCTAGCTAAACAGCAAGGTATTACTGCTGTACCTACAGAAGCAGAGGAAGTTGTGGGTGCTGAGGAAGCAGTAGAAGCAGCAACTGAGGAGACTCCAGTAGAAGCTACAACTGAGGTAGAAGCAGTAGAAGCTACAACTGAGGAAACTCCGGTAGAAGTATCGGCTGTAACCGAAGAAGAAATTCCAGCAACTACTGACACTGAACCAGCAGCTACTGTAACTGAAGAAGAGATTCCAGCTTCTGTTGAACAGGAAGGTTGATTCCCTCTGTGATGCACGCGTTAGTGCTGCACTACATTTAGTAATATGGACAGTCAAGCTTTTAAACAGGGTTAATACGCCTGTAGCTTGACCTGTTGATCAAAAAAATTATTAAAGTATTAATGAAAGAGGGAATAACCCTCTTTTTTTGTGGTGATTTTCCATTGATCAAATGAGGTGAAAGATTTTGGTAACTATTAAATGTAGAAACATGAGTTTTTACAATATCCAGGCCATTTTTTTTGATAAAAATGGGACATTAGAAGACTCAGAAGCATATTTGCGATCGCTTGGACAAAAAAGTGCGCGGATGATAGATGCACAAATTCCCGGAATTGGCGAACCCTTATTAATGGCCTTTGGCATCAATAGCGATACCTTAGATCCAGCAGGATTAATATCCGTAGCCAGTCGTCGGGAAACTGAAATTGCCGCAGCCGCATATATTGCCGAAACTGGGAAAGGATGGTTTGAATCTTTAAAAATAGCCCAGAAATCCCTAAACGAAGCCGAGAAATATCTGGGTACAACTCCTGCACCACTATTTGCAGGTAGCTTGGATCTCTTACAATCCTTGTCAGCAGCAGGAATAAAACTAGGTATAATTTCAGCCGCAACCACAGCCGAAGTTAGCAATTTTGTAGCACAACACCAGTTAACTAATTACATCCAGCTACAAAAAGGAGTAGATGACGGCCCCAGTAAACCAGATCCAGTTTTGTTTTTACAGGCTTGTCAAGATTTAGGGGTAGAACCAGGGAATACATTAATGGTAGGAGATGCTGTTGGTGATATGCAAATGGCACGTCATGCTAAAGCCGCAGGTTGTATTGGTATTACCTGGGTGGGTAAGTCAAATCATGTCCAAGGTGCAGATGTGGTGATTAATCAACTCAACGAAATTCAAATTGTCGCAGATTGATTTGGGCTTTCAATACGATTCTCAAAGGTTTTCAGCTTTGTGTCTGATAACTAAGCACAAATAATGGTTAGTTATATTAGGATGCAAAAAGTCAAATCGACAAAAACATATCAAACCAAAATCATAATGACCTATCTAGAAACAGCAGCACAGTTTTACAGTGAAGTCGCACAAGAACCAGAAGTGGGACTATGTTGTGTTCAAAGTACACCCATAAAACTACCAGGACTGAAAATTCCTCTACCAATGCAGGAAATGAACTATGGTTGTGGTACAACCGTTCATCATACTGAACTTTCAAACCAGCCCACAGTCATGTATGTCGGTGTTGGTGGTGGGTTAGAAGCACTGCAATTCGCTTATTTTTCTCGTTATCCAGGTGCTGTAATTGCCATTGAACCAGTTGCAGCTATGCGGGAAGCCGCCACACGTAACCTAGAAATTGCTGCTGAAAAAAACCCTTGGTTTGACACCAGCTTTGTAGAAATTCGGTCAGGCGATGCTTTTAATCTTCCTGTGGGTGATGCAAGCGTGGACATCGTGGCGCAAAATTGCCTGTTTAACATTTTTGAACCAGAAGATTTGACCCGCGCTTTAAAAGAAGCATATCGAGTATTAAAACCAAAGGGACGCTTGCAGATGAGCGATCCTATAGCTACTAGCCCAATTCCTGCACATTTACAACAGGATGAGCGTCTCCGTGCTATGTGTTTATCAGGCGCACTCACATACGATGAGTATACTCAGCGCATCATTGACGCTGGTTTTGGTCAAATTGAAATTCGCGCCCGTCGTCCTTATCGTCTGTTAGATTCTCACACTTACAAATTAGAAGCAAATCTCTTGCTAGAAAGCTTGGATTCGGTTGCTTTTAAAGTTGATGTTCCTGAAGATGGTGCTTGTATATTCACAGGAAAGACGGCTATTTATGCTGGTGTAGAATCTTTTTTTGATGATCAGGCAGGACATATACTGCATCGTGGGATTCCCGCAGCTGTGTGTGATAAAACTGCGGCTCAACTTGCCACTTTACAGCCAACCGAAATTATCGTTACTGATTCAACTTGGCACTATAGTGGTGGTGGCTGCTGTTAACTTTTAACGCCCCCAAAAATGTTTATAATCAGTTTATTTTTGGCTACGCTTTTTTTAGCTTATTCCAATGGAGCCAACGACAACTTTAAAGGTGTAGCAACATTGTTTGGTAGCAGAACTATAAGTTACCAAACAGCAATTTTGTGGGGAAGTTTTACAACTTTTGCTGGTGCATTAGCTGCGGTTTTCGGGGCAAGTACATTGATCGAAAAATTTACGGCTCAAGGTATATTTCCCGATGCGATCGCTAATGCACCAGAAATCCATTTAGCAGTAGCCATCACCACCGGTTTAACCGTTCTAGTTGCCGCCTTAACAGGATTTCCCATTTCTACAACTCACAGTATCATTGGGGCGCTTCTAGGTGCTGGATTAGTGGCTATTGGACTCAAAGTTAATTTTGCTGCTTTGGAGAGGTTATTTATTTTACCTCTATTTTTCAATCCTATTATTGCTATTTGTTTGTCAGCAGGAACACATAAATTATTACACTATATAAATTCTCAATTACACTGGCAACCCAATCAGAAAATAATTAACACCTGTCACTTAATTAGTGCTGGGATTATCAGTTTTATTCGCGGGTTTAATGACACCCCTAAAATCATGTCCCTAATTATAATTATTGACTATTTTTCAGTTCAGGGGGGAATGCTGACAATAGCAATGGCTATGGGACTAGGGGGTTTACTCAACTCCCAAAAAATCGCCCAAACCATGGGTGAAAAAATTACCATCATGAATCATACTCAGGGTTTATCGGCAAATATGGTAACAGGCGTTTTGGTGATTACATCTAATTACTTTGGGGTTCCTGTTTCTCTGACTCAAGTTTCCGTTAGTTCTATCTTTGGTGTGGGATTGCTTCACAACCAAGCCAAGGCGCGTGTTTTTTACCAAATTTTATTGGCGTGGATTTTAACTTTACCTATCACCACAATCATTAGTGGTATCGTTTATAGATTATTGCAATGATCGGATACCAAGAACTTACTAGTGAAGAAGAAAATAAATCTTCTCCAAGACCCAATAGACAAGACCTTCCCCCTGTTACAGAATAGTGGTAAAAAAAATTCTGTTACCAAAATGGTTACGAGAGTTCTGCCACTTTGGTATTACCTTATGATGATACTTAGTTAAGCTCCTCACACTACACCAAAAGCCTTGCAACATCATGTTGTATGGCTTTTTATTTTATGTATCATTTACCTTAACCTACTGTCCACACTACTGAGTAGAAATTTAAACTCTCCTGGCTGGGTAACACAGTCCCTGGTGCTGAGAGGTTATAATTCCAAATATCCTGGGGCGGATTATTTTAGATTAAATATATCTAGATGATTAAGCTAACTTATTGACATACCTCCTCTTCCTGAAGGAGAGAGGATTCCTTAACGCTTAATTGGGTTGTGCTATCGAAATAGTCTAACCATCCCTCGACGTTCGTTTAAAGTCTCCCAATGCCCTATGGCGACTATATCCAATTTTACCAGAAAGCCGTCCTAAAAGGCGATGCACTGAGCAGTTCGACAGGCTCACTGTATCACCTGTCGAAGTGACGGGGCTTGTATCCCGTTATTCTTGGTCAGAACTTACGCAAAAGCTCGCTCAAATCCTGATTTCTCTGTGTCCTCTGCGTCTCTGTGGTTAATTATTCCGTAATTTTTGCGTAAGTCCTATTAGTTAAATAACCAGTATTAGGTTAGAATTTCAATGCGAACTCAGTTATTTAGGTAATTTTGCATTTCCACAGGGATTGTAGAGTATTGTAGGATATTTGAGTAAATTTTCGTTTCATTAAATCAATACTAAACTAGCCTTGACATCCTGGTTTTTTGATCCTTACTACCAAAAGCCTATCATATCTGCCGCCGAGCAAGCCTCCTGGCGTTGCCAAATTCGCGTGGCTACACCTGATGATTGGACTGGTATTTCGCAAATTATTGCCGAAAGCTTTCACGCACACGATGGTTTCTGGGGGTGGGCTTTTCCACTATTACGTTTGGGTATTTACGAAGACCTCAAACATCGCTTGTTATCACCTGCGCCTCATCATGTTTGTTTGGTTGCTATTGATACTAGTATTGCGGCAAAGCCTACTTTAGTAGGAACGGTGGAATTAGGTGTGCGTTTCAATGATTCTTGGGTAGCGACGGGTAGGAGTTTTCCTTATCTTTCTAATTTAGCTGTTCACCCTAAATATCGTAGGCATGGTGTAGCTTCGCAACTACTGATTAGATGTGAAAAATTCTCTCAGGAGTGGGGGTTTGAAGAGTTATACCTCCATGTCTTGGAAAATAACCATAAGGCACGGCAACTTTATTTCAAGCTAGGATATCAGCCATATACTTCAGAATCTCACTGGAATATATTTTTTTTCGGACGTTCTCGGCAAATATTGTTACAGAAATATCTCAATATTGAATAGGACTTACGCCAGAAATATCTGAAACCCTCTTTCCTTCCTGTCCTTCTCTCAAGGGGAGAGGCTAGTGCCAACGTGGTTTATTCTTTCGTGACTTGTGCGTCAGTCCTAATATCTGCGGATAAAATTAGCTGAATAGCTGTGTAGAGAAGAGTTACAGCTAGGGATTTTCAAGTCTGTTAACTGTTAAATAGCTGAGTTGTGGCAGGTTTATTATTTGCTGACGCTAATTTTTATTATTGTAAAACTTGACTCTTGTTAATGTTCAAAAGATTGATTTTAGTGATTTTATTTCCAGCTAAAATTAACCCAATATAGATATTTTAATTAAATATAATATGTGATCTAAATTTAATGTGGTATTTGGATATTGAAGGATTTAAATATATTAGATATACTATTATATAACAACATTAAAATTACCCTTGACATAATTTCAATACCTCATAATATCTTTTTATTGAGTAATTTATCTTTATATAATCTTTAAAAAAGAGTAGCTGATTGTCCGCCACAGAATCACCTAAATCTCATAAAATATAATTAATTATTTAGTAATCAAATTGTTTTTTAATATCTGAGTTACATCAACTAGTAAGTTTTTGTGATCAAAAAGGTTTCAAAAAGCATCAAAAATATAATTTTAGTTCGCCCAAATTTTTGCTAGAACTACATAACACTAGCAACTTATCTGCAAGTTCGAGAAAACATGGATAGCGAAAGCTACCGACGCTATCAAGCTGCTATGGTATCAACTTACTACCCTGACATTCTTCTCCTAGACCATCTTGTGATGACAGATGGCTCTGAGCAGTCTTATGACTCGGATATCCTCGCACTTCTGCATAGTGGAAAGGTGTTTGTTGTCAATAGTCGTAAGCGCAATGGTTTAATCCTCTTTAAACGCTATCATGCAGAATTTGCGGGGCCGGGTGCTGCCGTTGGGGGGGATTATGATCATGATTGTGAACGGGTGCTGACTATAGGTAATTTGTCTTTACTAACTCCAAAATGTTATGAGGAGCGTCAGAAGGCTTACTTAATTCGGCGACAGTGGGTGAGGTTAATTAAGCAGATTACTGAACACCCGCTACCTCAGCAGCGAGTGGAGAAAATTTTAGATCAATTTGAACAATACTTTCCACTACTAATGGTGGATCAAATGCCAGATATTGTCTTTGCGCTGTTAGTAGGGGTGTTGCCAAAAACTGTAAAAATAGTACGCGGTTTGGGTAATAGTTTGGATTATTGAGTCAATGTTCTAGGGCATATTTTATCTAATTTTGCTACAGAGGGGCGGAGGGAATGCCTACCTCTGATGTTGGATTATCTGAAGATGTCTAGTTCATTTACTGGCAAATTGCTGTAATTTTAGATTTGCTAATGCAGATTGTATTCTATTGCAGGTACGGGTATTTTCTGCGGATGTGCCGATGGTAATTCGCAATCCTCCACTAATTTCGCGTACAAGAGTACCAGAAGTCTTGAGTTGTTGGTGAAGAGTTTTGATAGTGGTGTTGTTTTCTATGTCTGAGTTATTCGCTGAGAGACGCAGAAAAAGAAAGTTGGCATCACTTTTGGTTATTTGTAATGCGGGGTGTTGGGATAAAATTTCTCTAAGTTTGTCTCTTTGATCTAAGGTGGTGGAAATTGATTCCAGCAACAGTTGGTGATTTTGCATAGCAGTTAATGCGGCTGCTATTGAGAAGCTAGGAAGATTATAAGGTAAGCGGACTTTTTCTAAGATGGCGATCGCATCTGGATGAGCAATACAATAACCCACACGCAGGGCTGCTAACCGGAAGGCTTTAGAAAATGTCCTCAATACAATCCAGTTAGGATGTTCTGCTAGTTCACTAACTAAGGTATTTTGACTAAATTCAAAGTAAGCTTCATCAATTACCACCAAAATTTCTTCACCCAGACTTTTTAACCATGACAATTCTGCCGCAGTTAAACAGTTACCGGTGGGGGAGTTGGGATGTACGACAAAAACCACGCGAATCGGGGGATTTTGAGGTTCTGCGATCGCAGATTGGGCTGCTTTTAAGTCAATTTCAAAGTTATCTGAATTTCTGTCTACAGTCACGACAGGAATACCCAATGTTTTCGCTAGGATTCCATACATTGAGAATGTGGGATTGGCGACTAAAATTGAGCCTTCTCCTCCCAGACAGGTGGCGATTAATAATGAGCGGATTAGTTCATCTGAACCATTACCTAGAGAAATATTAGCAGCCGTAAATACCGAGGATGTGAGGCCAGCAGATTCATTGACGTATTCAGCGATCGCCTGTTTGAGTGTCTCATGTCCCCCGTCAGGATAACGATTTGTTTCAATGACTTGCTGATATATCCCAGCCAGCTTTTCTTTTAACTCTGGTGGCAAATCATAGGGGCTTTCGTTGGTATCCAGCCGATCCAACTGCATGGGTACTCCTGCGGCTGTATCACTACTGGGGTGGGGTTTATAGGCGGTAAATTGGGCTAAATCTGACCGGATAAAATTCAGCATAATTTTAGTAATTAGTCGTTAGCCATTAGTAATTGTTTAAACACAAGAAACAAATGACTAAGGGGTAGGTTATTTTAGGAAGATTCATATTTTACCGAAAAATTGGAGCTTAAAGGTAGCGATCGCTGATATCCGGTGCTTGGAAGCAAAACCGTGTAAGTAGATGGCGGCGATCGCCTAATTAATTATCCTGAGAATGCGATCGCCTGTATGAGAACTTTAAATTACAACTTCTTCCCGTTGACAATCAAAAACCACCATAAAAGCAGAATCAGGTTTTGTTTGGCTTAAGTGTTGCATATAACCATCTGCATCAGAACGACTGCGGAAGCGAGCGACAATTTCCCGTTGTGCATCAGGAACTAAACGTGCGATCGCCCAAGAATTTAGACGTGCTTTGTATGCGATCGCTGGATTTGTTGAATTAGCAGCTTTGTGGTCAGTATTTTGTGGCATGATTTATTTTAATTACCTAATTTTTTCTTAACAGCTTTACTGAGTCTTATTGCAGGGGGTGAGATAAGGCATTTTTTTATCTTCTGCCACCTTGTTATGCGATTATTTTGAGATTGTCAATAGTCTTAGATACATTTTAGACCTGCTTATTTGAGATTTTTCATCAGCTATGAACCTCAAAGCTTTGATTTGCAACTATGCAAAGAATAAAATTGAATTTATGAGAATATTCTGATATTTGTTACGTGTATCAAGGTGCATAAATAGCCCCATTCAACATAATTACGGTTAATTTATGTCTGAAACAATACTAATTCTTGGGAACCTTCAAATAGTAAAATTTATATATGATGTGTATATTATTATCATTATTTTTTTGGATGAGATTACTATATTACAACACAAATCTCATTCCTGTAGATTAATCAATATTCACTAATTTATACAAGATTTCAAAATTAAAATATCTCTAATATCAGTGTCATTATTAACCACTAGGTAGGGTAGACCTTAAGAGGTGATTTAAAAAGTTATGGGCGAATATATTTACCAAAGCTGGTAATAAATTAGACTTTTACCATATCCTTTAACCAAAAACTCTAACGCTACCCTCACCGTTTTAACTATTACTGTGCTTACGACGTTTTAATTCCGCCTCAATAGCGGCGACAACAGTTTCAATTACCTTAACTCTGGCATAGTATTTGTCATTAGCAGCCACAATTGTCCAGGGAGCCGTAGGGGTAGTAGTGCGCTGAATAGCCTGATTAATTGCGACATCGTAATAATTCCACTTTTCCCGATTGCGCCAGTCTTCATCAGTCAGCTTATATTGCTTAAAGGGATCATTTTCACGGTCTGTAAAGCGCTGGAGTTGTTCCTCTGGGCTAATGTGTAGCCAAAACTTCACTAAAACATAGCCAGCACTGGTTAACTGTGCTTCAAACTCATTAATTTCTCGGTAGGCTCTGCGCCATTCAATTTCCGAAGCAAAGCCTTCTACTCGCTCCACCAACACCCTTCCGTACCAAGAACGGTCAAAAATTCCAATTATCCCAGCCGTTGGTAATCGTCGCCAAAATCGCCAGAGGTGGTGATGAGCTTTCTCTTCATCTGTGGGCGCAGCAAAGGGATTAACAAAGTAACTCCGAGGATCGAGAATATCCGTTAGCCGCTTAATCGCTCCACCTTTACCTGCTGCATCCCAGCCTTCAAACATGACCAGGACAGGGATTTCATGCTGGTGGATGCTTAATTGTAACTTGCGTAGTTTTACCTGGGCTTTGGCTAATTGTTCTTCATAGTCGTTTTCGGTAAGGCTTAAGCTCAAATCAACCTGTGCAAGTAAGTCTGATTCTGTGGTTTCTAATTCCGTCTGTGCAGGTAAAACCGGAGCGGGAAGCTGAATTTTCAGCCTATCTAAAGCCGCAGTTAGGGTAGCAGCCAAATCTGTTAGTACCTTCACCTGCGCCCATCGTTCCGAGTCAGCCTCAACTAAAGTCCAAGGCGCAACCCCGGTACTAGTTTGCACCAGCATTTCTTCTGCAAAGGTGGCGTAGCGGTCATAGTGTTTGGCTTGCTTCCAGTCTTCTTCTCGCACCCGCCAAGCGGTTAATTCATCTTTGGCGTAATCTTTTAAGCGACTTTTCAATTCTTTACGACTGAGATGTAACCAAAATTTAGCGATCGCAGCTCCATCATCCACCATTTGACGCTCAAAAGAATTAATTTGCCCCATTAATTTCATCACAGTGGGAACTTGGTCGGTTCCGACTCGCTCAAATAACCGTTCTTCTAAAACATGAGTATACCAACTGTGATAGAAAAAGCTAATGTTGCCTTGGGCGGGAAGTTTTTCCCAGAATCTCCACAGGAAGGGATATTTGCGTTCTGCTTCAGTCGGAGGCCAAATCGGATGTACTTTAAATCCACGGGGGTCCATGTAAGAAACCATTTGCTTCACCAACGCACCCTTGCCGGAAGCCGCCCAGCCCTCCAAAACCACAATTACAGGTAAATTTTTATCCCAACAGGCATTTTGCAATTCCCGCAGTTGATGCATCAGCCTGTTAATTTCTGATTTATAGGTGGATTTATCTAAGGAAAGTGTTAAATCTAATGTATCTAGCATAGAAACTTTTTGATCTGCGTATTGCTGAATTATGGCATCATACTTATATTTGTGGTTTGCAGAGAAATTAAGGCGTTGCTGAATCGGGGTATGAAAATCAAAAATTTCATTTCTCAAACTCTTACTCTTTGCGCCTAACGCACTTCGTGCTTCGCTTCGCTGATGCGCCTTTGCGTGAGATAATTTCATACATTCATTCACCAACGCCGACTTACTTATATCCAGCTTGAGATTATCCTGGAACCGAGATATCCAAAGCAATTAACAAAGCTTCATTCAACAAAATTATGGCTTGATCACTAAGTATTCCTCTTAAAGCCAAAAAGCGAGTTTTGGATAATACCCTCACCTGATCTGCCATAGCGATAGAGTCGTTAGTTAATCCACCGTCTGGGGCTGAAATTAATACCTGAGTGGGATAAACTCGTTTACCGACTTTATAAGTAGTGCATGGAACAGCTAAAACTACAGGACTATAAGCTGCGATCGCATCACGGCTAACGATAATCACCGGGCGCGTTCCACCTTGTTCTGATCCTTCTATAGGTTCAAGTCGAGCATCATAAACTTCACCTCTCCTCATGCTGGGGATTCTCCCAATTGCAAAGCTTCCCAACTGGCGACAGCAAATTCAGCATCCATTTTTAGCACTTGGGCTTGATACTCTGGATCTTGGGTCATTTCCATGAGAGCGGCATCAATTTCTGCCCGTTTCAGAGCTTCTAGCTCATGGAGAATTGCTACTGCAACAAAATCATTCCGATTTTTGGCTTTTCCTTGGCTAACTGCCTCATCAGCAGCAGTTAAAATTTCTACAGGTAGAGTGATTGTGGTGCGGACAGTTTGATTTTTAATCATGATTTTGATGATTAAATTGACGTAGATATAAGCATCAATTTAAGCATAACTGAAAAACCCTGACGCTGAAATACAACTCTTTTGGGATGGGCAGCTGCTTCGCCACGGAAGCTTTCGACGGCTCGACTGAGCTTCGCCGAACGTCTGAGCGCTCACTCCGAAGTCTAGTCCATCCAAATTGTGCAAATTGAATGCTCAATAGCTTAAAACCTGGAAACGAGGATTTCTCGGATAAAAAACAAAATATTGCCCTCAAAACCGAAAAACTACATACTAAAAATGTATCAGAATATTGATCACCTATAAAATTTCCGTAGGCGCTCCTTCAATTACGAATTACGTTCGCGTTAGCGTGCCGTAGGCTCTATTACGAATTATTAATCTATGCAGCAGGATTACTCTGGTAAAAATCTCCGTGGGCGTTCCTTCAAAGGTCAAAATTTGGAGGGTGCAAATTTTAGCTATGCAGATATTAGAGGGGCAAACTTTACTGCGGCTAATCTTCAGAATGCCAACTTTAGCCATGCTCAATGCGGATTACAAAAACGTTGGGCAATTTTTCTAGTCAGTGTTGCATTGTTTTTCTCTGCGATTTACGGATTTTTCTCCGCCTTCACTGGATACTTAATATCTTTGATATTTGATAATTCAACCATACAAAGTCAGGTTACAGGTTGGACTACCTTAACAGTAGTCATTATGGTTTTCATAGTTATGGTTGTGCAAAGATTCAACTCCGCTATTGCCTTAGCGATCGCCATCGCCGGAGCCATCGTCATTGCTTTTACCATCGCCGGAACCCGAAATATCGCCATCGCCTTAGCGATCGCCTTAACCATTGCTTTTGCTATCGGCTTTGCCATTGCTTTTGTCATCGCTTTTACCGTCGCCATAGCCATAGCGATCGCCATCACTATCGCGGGAGAAATCGCCTTCGCGGGAGCCTTTGCCTTTGCCATCACGGGAGCCATCGCCTTCGCCTTTTCGTTCAAGGGAACCGGAGCCATTGTCATCGTCATCGCAGCAGCCATTGCGATCGCCGGAACTTTATTTAGCGCTTTCATTGCTTGGCGAGCCATAAAAGGCGATGAAAAGTACTCTTTGATTCAAAAAAGTGGTGTTGCGTTTGCTGCTTTTGGTGGTACAAGCTTTTTTGGTGCTGATTTAACAGATGCTAATTTCATAGCAGCCACACTTAAAAGTACAGATTTAAGAAAAGCAACTTTGATCCGCACCTGTTTCTAAGACACAGGAAAACTCAACCGTGTATAGACTGGTTTCACTTACCTTGATGACTTTGGTTCCAGTGAGGATCAAGTATAAGATATCCCCTTAAAAAGCACTAACAATCTAGCAACAAAGCATTACCAGTTTTACAGCTTCTGTCCAGCAAAAATAGATCGCACTTCGCCGTTACGACGAACAATAGCCTCACCATTAGCAATATCTACTAAAGTCCAGCCAGTAGCACCGATACTTTCCCCGATATGTATCCGACGAGTTACACCTTCAAATTCAAATAGAGCCGCCGATTTGTCACCTAACTCTAGTAATCCCGCCAGGGTATGACTAGGAGATGCAACAGGGTTTGGTAAAGATGCTTGCTGTTGACTATTTGTTGATGGTGTCGCTGGCCGGGTGGGAGCAACTGGTAAACTGGGTACTGGTGGCTGATTGACTGTCATGGGTGCGCTTGGCACAGGCTTGACTTCTGGGCGTACAGCCGCAGCAACTTGATTTGTATTTGCAGATTGATTTGCCGGTGGCACGGCATTGGGTGGAGATGTCTGGGGGTTCGTTGCTATCTGTGGAGGTGGCGCGTAACGCATGGGTGATGGCGCTTGATAAACAGGAATGTAAATCCGCTCGACAACATTTGTCGAAGATTTGGCAATTGGTTGTGTATTGTTAGCCGCTAGAGGTGGCGGTAAATCACCAGGAGGTTGATTGTTAGCAGCAACCACAGATGAGGATGGAGAAATACTTCGATTAGCTATTGAGGAATTAGCAGATGTGGGATTATTAGTTTTACCTTCCTGCTCAAGAATCGTCAGCGCTCCCAGCATATAGTTTACTAATTCTGACTGAGTAGTTGCTTGGGGAGATTGTGTTTGGTTCTGCGCTATATAGATATCTGGTTCAGTTAATCGAGAAGTGAGAAGACTCCCCAATCCAGACTGTAATATATATAGAGTACCTGCGATCGCCACCCCAATACTTGTACCGGTAATCAGCAACTTTGTCAGATTCAGCCTATTGTTTCGGCGCTGAATAATTGCTCCTGGTTGACGAACTACAACAGTACCCACTTGGTCGTTCTGCACTGGAGGAACTGTCTGTTCTGCGGTGGTGAAGCCGTTGGGTGAGACAATCTGCGGCATATTAATTGTGTGCAGATGGTCATATTTTGAAGCCACAGGTGTAGTGGATTCACTGTCATTGTCAAACTCTATAGAACGTGGTGTCCGACTGTCTTGGTTTAAAGAATTGCCGTTACCATGCAAAATTTCATCAATATCGGCAAAAATTTCATCCATTAAGCCATCAGCATAAAATTCTACCGACCACGGCTCATTAGTAATTAGGTCTTCTGATGGTTCTGGAATAATCAGATGGGTTCTCGCTGCTTGTAACATAAGACATTTTAGGTTGTGGTTGCCAGGAAGGAGCAAAGTCGCCCCTGTTACCTGGAAATCAGTTTTCTTAGAAGCCGAAAAACTGTCTTCAAAATCAGACAAATTATAGGCTGATTAGTATTAAATTAAACTTTACTTTAATTGGAAGAATGCTGATGATGGCATTAACTAATTTATGTCATCTATCATACTACTTCATTCAGTCTAACTATACTTAATCTTGATCACTGTTTACCTAAGCTAATGCCGCAGATTGTGACTGGCTCTTGGGTTTACGCAATTCTAAATATAGTAACAAAGCGTTAACATCCGCCGGATTTACCCCCCCAGTGCGTGCTGCTTGACCGATAGTTAAGGGTTTGACTTGAGTGAGTTTTTCCCGTGCTTCTTTAGATAGAGTATCAATTGTGTTGTAGTCTAAGTCAGCAGGTAACTGGCGGTGTGCTTGACGGGCAATTTGTTCGATTTGATTTTGTTGTCTAGCCAGATAGCCAGAATATTTAATGTCAATTTCTGCGCCTTCTTTTGCTGCTGGCTGGAGGTTGGGATTTCCCAGTCCATAACTGTCGAGGTCAACGTAATGAAATCCCGGACGGCGGAGTAATTCTGCGAGGGTAATGGAACCTTTAATGGTTTGTTGGGATACTGATGCGATCGCCTGACCGACTTCATCATGTTCTTTAATTCTGGTAGCAGATAGCCGTTGTTTTTCCTCAGTAATTTGTGCTTGTTTGGTAGTAAACAAATTCCATCGGCGATCGTCAATTAAACCGATTTCCCTTCCCAGAGGTGTTAACCGTTGGTCAGCATTATCAGAACGCAGCAATAACCGATACTCCGACCTACTAGTTAGCATTCGGTAAGGTTCCCGTAAATCCTTTGTACACAAATCATCAACCAACGTGCCAAGATAACTGTGTTCACGGGGGAAAACAATCATTTCTTCACCACGCACCAACCGCGCCGCATTAATTCCCGCCACAATTCCTTGGGCTGCGGCTTCTTCATAACCCGTTGTACCGTTAACTTGTCCGGCACAGAATAAACCAGAAATTTTCTTAGTCATCAGTGTGGGATAACACTGAGTTGCTGGTAAATAGTCATACTCCACCGCATAGGCAGGACGCAGCATAGTACAGTTTTCTAAACCGGGGAGACTACGTAACATTTGCAATTGCAAATTTTCTGGCAACCCGGTGGAAAATCCTTGAATATATAATTCAGGAATATCTCGCCCTTCTGGTTCAATAAAGATTTGGTGGCTTTCCTTATCAGCAAAACGGACAATTTTATCCTCAATGCTGGGACAATAGCGCGGTCCTTTGGCTTCCACCCAACCACCATAAACAGGTGATAAATGTAAATTTTCCCGAATTAGCCGATGGGTTTCCGTCGTGGTGCGGGTGATGTAGCAAGGAATTTGTTCCCGTTCTATCCACACATCAGGGTCAAAGCTAAACCAGCGTACAGCTTCATCTCCTGGCTGGATGATCATTTTGCTGTAGTCAACCGACCGTTTATCTACCCTTGCTGGTGTACCAGTTTTCAGTCTCCCGGTTTCAAAGCCCAAGCGATGTAAAGTCTCAGTCAAACCCTCAGCCGCAAATTCCCCAGCCCGTCCAGCTGGCATAGATTTGTTACCCACCCAGATTTTGCCGCCCAAAAAAGTACCGGTGGTTAAAATTACTGCTTGACAACCAAAAGCCACACCAAAGTAAGTCTCAACCCCAATTATTTCATCATTAGCACCTAGCACCAAGTCCGTTGCCATTGCTTCCCGAATGGTCAAATTTTCTTGGTTTTCGACAATAGTTTTCATCACGGCGGCATATTCGCGCTTATCACTTTGGGCGCGTAATGCCCACACCGCCGGACCTCGTGAAGAGTTGAGGATACGCTTTTGGAGGTAAGTGAGGTCTGCAACCTTGCCAATTTCTCCCCCCAGTGCATCCACCTCATGGGTCAACTGAGATTTAGCCGGGCCACCCACTGCGGGATTACAGGGTTGCCAAGCGATTTTATCTAAATTGAGTGTCAGTAACAGTGTACGACAACCGAGGCGGGCAGCAGCAAGAGCCGCTTCGCAACCGGAGTGACCTGCACCGACGACAATCACATCAAAAGCGTCTTGAAATTCCACTGAATTGTGCATGGTCATACTTACAGGAATAGCAGGTTGAGATTGTATGAACTATTTTAACCGATTCAGTCTGTGTAGTTAATTATTTGCTTTCTGACTGGGGGCTTTTAACGGTTATAGGAGTTACGCAGATACAATAGAAAAGTCACATATTCAATTTCTGGAGTTGCTTTTGTGGGATTATTTGATGATTTAAGTAAATTTCTAGAAGATCGTTTAGAAGAATTTTTGCGTAACAATCCACATTTAGAGTTAGAGGCGTTGTTAGAACAGCTACGGCAACAAGAAGAAGACACATTAAAGTTGATTGCAGATTTAAAATTACAGGAAAAGCGATCGCAAGATGAAATTCTCTCCACAGCCCAAGAAATTCAGCGTTGGCATATCCGCGTGGAAAAAGCTAAAAATGCTAACAGACAAGATTTAGCCGCCGGCGCACAGGATAGAGAAGCCGCCCTCTTACGGGAAGGAAACCAGCGCTGGGGACAAATGCAGGGTTTAAAAGAACGCATAGCCCAATCTCAAGAACTACTGCGAAAAATTCAAGTGCGGCGACAGGAAGTGCAAGCCAAAGCCACAGAAGCCCAAACATCACGGACTCAAACCCAAACTCAGCAGCGCATAAAAACAGATGCTTGGTGGAATCCCACTAGCAGTTACACCAGTGGCTTGGACGATTTAGAGGAAAAGTTTCGCCGTTGGGAAACTCAAGATGAGTTAGAACAGATGAAGCGCAATATGGGTAAATGATCTGGTTCCAGTTATCAGTGAACCGACAACTGTTCACTGATGATCTCTTGCATACTCGCCTATTAATCTTTAACTTTCTCCTTCGCGGAGCATCTATCTCACAAGAAGGATGCAGTTTCCTTGTTTATTTATAGCAACCGCCAAAGAAGACACAAACAGATAATTAAGCCCTGACACCAAAAAGCTATTAACCCAGTCCCCAGCTATACCCAATAAAAAAGTGGCTCTGTATAGAACAAAACCACTGAATATTATGAAAATTAGTTGTCTAACCTAGCGTACTCCACCATGAGTAGAAACCGTATCAATGGGTTTCATCAGGTACAAACGGAGGAACTGCCAAGCATGAGACAGATAAATTGGTGCTTTTTGGAAGAATTGGAAGAATTTGGGCGTTTTAGAATTGGCGATCGCCCCTAATTTTTCGTTATTCTGGATACATATATCCAAACGCTGATAAAATTCAGGATTCTCCACATCCAGCATTAGAGGAAAGACTCTACCTGCATTTTCATTAGTCTTTTTAATCACATGGATGTCGTATTCTCGCGCATCTAAGCCAATGGCAGCATAAAAGTCTTTACGCTGAATGTCATTGAGATACATGGTAGCAAATACTGACAAGAGGAAGAAGCGACTCCACAGTTTTGCTCTCCAATCATTCAACATTTGTGGCTGGGATCTCATAATCGCGTCAAAGAAATCGCCATGACGGTTTTCATCCTGACACCAGTTTTCAAAGAAGCGGAAAATTGGATAAATTCTATCTTCAGGATTTGCTTCTAAATGACGGAAAATGGTGATATAGCGCCAATAACCAATTTTTTCTGAAAGGTAAGTAGCGTAAAATATGAATTTTGGCTTAAAGAAGGTATAAGCGCGACTCTTGGTTAAAAAGCCTAAATCTAGGGACAGATTGAAGTCCGACATGGCTTTGTTCAAAAACCCTGCATGACGAGCTTCATCCCGTGACATGAGGTTAAAGCACTCGGCTAAGACGGGGCTTTTGTCTTTTAAACGGCGGCCGAGTTCTTTGTAGAGCAAAAAGCCGGAAAATTCGGCTGTGCAAGAACGTTCTAAAAATTCTACAAACAATTGGCGAGTTTCCCCGTCAATGTGATCCCAGGATTGGTCGAACTCCGCATTTCGCACAAAGTGATGGCGATTGTAGTCAACACGAAACTCTTCCAGGATGGCTTGTAACTCGTCTTCGTTGACGGATATATCCATCCGTGCCATTTCATCAAAGTCAGTTGTGTAAAACCGGGGTGTTAACAGGGTTTCTTTTGCCGGGGATTTCACCCCTGGGCGCATTTCATCAAAGCCTGGTTTTTGTAGGGAATCTACCATGTTTTAATTGCTCTTTTGTCTTTATGATCTTGAGTACACCAGAAAGCTCATACTAATTTGTAACTCATAACCGCAGATTCCATCTAGGTTTTTAGATAATTGTATCTGCGGGATTTTTGTTTCAAAGGGGTATGAGGGTCATGCTTTCACAGGCGCAGGAGACGAGAATAATTTATTTGTATAAAATTCAGTCTACCAAGATGCAGCCTAGAATCTAGTATAGAAAAAGTTAAGAGTTGCAACAATCTCTCCAGATTTCAGGAACGAATCATCAAAAATTTGTCGTCATATCCATAATGGTCTATATGCTTGTTTATCAGTGGTTGGGAGCTTGATTTGCAAATTACAGGATTTAAATGTTCTATTTACCACATTAAATTTAAGTAATTTTGTCATCGCTGATTCACTTAAAATTAATAAATATTCTATAAGTAGCTTCATTACCAATCCATTTTAAACAACAAGAGAAAATCGAAAGGCTGAAAAATAAGATGAATCCTGAAAAGAATCAGCAGAAAGACCGTCTTCTTGTCTCTTATATTTTGAGTGGAGCGTTTTTTTTCGTGGGATTAGGAGGTTTGCATCGTTTATATAATGGCAAAATCGGTACTGGTCTTTTGTGGTTGTTCACTTTTGGCGTATTTGGGATAGGCCAGTGTGTCGATTTGTTGTTGATCCCGAATATGGTGGATGAATACGAAGAGAAACTGAGAGCAAAAGCTGGTTTATATCCTTTGGGTGTCCCTGTTAATCCACAGGCGATCGCCTCTCAAGTTTACCAGCCCACAGGTAATAAACTGATGATTGAACTACTGAGAGCCGCAGAAAGCAAGGGTGGTAGTTTAACTGTTACTCAAGGTGTGAGTATCACGGGTGCAGGTTTTGCGGAAGTGGAAACTGCACTTAAGGAAATGTTGACATCAGGGTATGTGGCAATAGATAACGACCCCACAACCGGAGCCGTTACCTACTACTTCCATGAACTGGGCTAATTTCTACCTAGCCACTTTTGACCGTTCAAACGCTGCACTAAACCAAATACTAAAAGGTCTAGTGTAATTCGACGCTCATCAATGAGGAATGATTCCAGGGTGCTAGGTTTTTTCCCTTCATTACAAGAAAATCCCTTGTTCCCGGTGATATCTTCATCTGGGAAATACAAGTTAAACTGGCGCTGACCGTTCTGCCAACTACCGATGACTTGCCAGCATTCTTCGGCTGACTGAAAGCCTGAGATGGGTAGTTTCTGTTTGGCAAAGGACAGCTGCAAGTCTGAAACACCTTCCTCGGCGATCGCATTTTGCAAAGATGGCAAGTAGTGTTGCTCCATAAACTCTACAAAAGGCTTATCTTCCACAGCTGGAGGTTTTTCCTTTTTTGGGGGTTTTTCTGCCTTGGGGGGTGCAGCTTTTGTCTTAGCTGCGTCGTCCGTAGGAGTATTTTTTGCAGCGACACTGGGAGGCACTTCTTTGGCTTGATTTTGATTTTTTTCTTCTGCCATTGCTCAGGTTCATCCTTTGTCTAGCTTTTAGAGCGTTCGCTCACATTTGGGATAGTAAGTTATCTTCATTTTGACATAGGAGAGCTTGGCGATCGCTGTCAACTTTCAGAGATATTGCTATTCACACTGCTGGAGAGAACCAAAAATGTGGAGAAAAAGTTTCTTTATTTACTACCTTTCTAATTTAAAAATTAAAGTTCTCATTGTTTTGGCGAATAATATATAACCTCTTGTTTCTAGAAATAAACATATTTTGGAATTCTGCATATTTTTCACAGCAGTTAATTCTAAATCTTCTATTAAAATTACTTTCGGTTTATATTTATCCCAGTTATTAGAAGTGAGAACTTGATAATCTAAACCCTCAACATCAATACTCAAAATATCAATAGTCTGCTCTGGGGGTAAATGTTTATCTAAAACTTCCGCCAGTGTTTGAGTTTGGAGTTGAGTTTCCGCAACTATTTTATATTTACTTCTGATAGTAGCAACTTCTGCCGATACAGGTAAACAAAAACTATTTAGTGCTGGTTCATCAAATTCATAATAAGTTAATGTTTCCGATTTATCAGATATGGGAATTTCCAAATTAATATCCCTGGGACGCAACAGATTAAAAATCTCCATGCTTCCCGGCATAGCATCAATATTAATCCCTTGCCATTTTCTCAATAAGTAGAAATAATATGTATTAGAGAACCTTTGAGGATGATGCGCTCCCACATCAACATAAAAACCTTTGGCTCTACCATCAAATAACTCTGCTACCAGCATATCTTCCCCATCTTGTGACCAAGATATTTTGTGGAAAGCATATTGTTTATTAGTGTAAGCGGTGGAGTATCCGAGCGCTACTTTAATAGACTGTTTAATTCTGGCAATAAATCTGCTGATTTCATTGGACATATATATTATGTATTTTTTATTTTGCTAAGTAGCTCATACTAAATTTAGATGAAACTACATATAATAGGATTTTATAGAATAATTGAACGCAGATGAATTAATGGATTTCATGATTTTCTGTAGGCTGACATAAAATTGATGTTACCTAAAACCAACTTTATGAGGAGATCCTCGGCTTCTTACAGAAATCGAGGATCTATTTCCTAATCATTTTGCCATTTAAAACTCAGAGGATTGTTTTACCCACCAGCTACAGCCGGGACAATACTGACCTCATCACCATCTTTTAAGGGTGTATCTATCCCTTCTAAAAAGCGAATATCTTCGCTATTCACATAGAAGTTTAAAAAGCGTCGTGCTTGTCCTTTTTCATCACATAACCGTTCTTTAATCCCAGGGCAGTTGGCCTCTAAAGAATCGAAAAGTTCGGAAACATTATTACCACTACAGGTCAGGGTAGCTTGGTTATTTGTGAATTTTTGCAGCGCGGTGGGAACTAAAACGGTAACAGCCATAGAAGTAGAAATTTAAGAGTGAAAGGGGAGAGTTAAGAGTCACGTTAGGAGTTGAAAGTTAGGAAAAGAACTCTTAACTCACAACTGCTAACTAAACTAAGACTTGTTGCCATTCTAAGCGGTCAAGTGTCCGAGAGCGCTCTAAGGCACGTTCAAAGCTATCGAGTTTAGCGTCAATTGTCAACGGTTCACCGACGTATCCTTGGACTGCTTCTTGGGTTTTTAAGCCATTACCAGTGATGTAAACTACTGTGGTTTCATCTGGATCAATTTTGCCGGCTTCTACTAATTTTTTCAGCACAGCAATGGTTGTACCACCGGCTGTTTCTGTGAAGATACCTTCTGTTTCTGCTAGTAGCTTGATTCCGTCAATAATTTCGGCATCATTGACTGATTCAATATTACCGCCAGTTTTTTGGGCTAGTTCCACAGCATAAATACCATCGGCGGGATTACCAATGGCTAATGATTTGGCAATTGTATTTGGTTTTACTGGTTTAATGAAGTCGCGTCCTTCTTTAAATGCTTGGGCGATGGGTGAACAACCTTCGGGTTGAGCGCCACTAAAGCGGACATCTTTACCTTCTACTAAACCGACTTCTACAAATTCTTGGAAACCTTTATAAATTTTTGTAAATAAGGAACCAGAAGCCAGAGGCGCAACAACATGATCTGGGAGTTCCCAACCGAGTTGTTCTGCAACTTCAAACCCTAGAGTCTTGGAACCTTCAGAGTAATAAGGACGGAGATTAATATTGACAAAACCCCAGCCGTGTGTATTAGCGACTTCCGAGCAGAGACGATTTACCTGATCGTAGTTGCCCTTGACTGCCATGAGAGTGGGGCTGTAGATTAAGCTACCCAGGATTTTACCGGCTTCTAAATCGGCGGGGATGAATACACAACAATCTAAACCGGCATGGGCGGCGATCGCAGCTGTAGAATTAGCCAAGTTACCCGTACTCGCACAGGAAACGGTTGTGAAACCCAATTCTCTAGCGCGGCTGAGAGCCACAGACACCACCCGATCCTTAAAGCTCAGGGTGGGCATATTTACGGCATCATTTTTAATATAAAGTTTATTTAGACCCAGGCGACGAGCCAGGCGGTGGGAACGAACCAGGGGAGTCATTCCTGTTCCCACATCAATTACATTATCAGTTGCGACAGGCAGAAAAGGACGGTAGCGCCAGATGGAATTGGGACCGGCGGCGATTTTTTCCCGTGTAATCGTCAGACGTAACTCACTGAAGTCATATTTAACTTCCAGTGGTCCAAAGCATAACTCACAAACATGACTGGCTTTAAGTTCGTATTCAGCACCACATTCTTTACACTTTAAAGCTTTTAAAGTCGAAGTTGTTGATTGGGTATCTTTGGTGATTGCCTGAGTCATAAATGAAGCCTTCCCTGTTTTGTCATTCAACTGTGAATTGATACTAGCATGGGTCAAAATACTCGTCAAACATACCCGACTATTTTTGTCGGGTATTGTATTTTTTTTATAGGGAAAAATCTTGGCGATAGAGTTCAAAGGACAATTCCTGGGGTGAATGACTTATGTAATCAACTGGGTAGGGAAAGTAAACACCAAGTTTTCCGGATTTACAGCATATTCGTGATTATTTCCGCAGGGGTAGCTTGCGGATTTAGTTAAGATGGTGCATAAATCTCATCAACTCACTGATTATTATTTTTCCCATGACTACAGTTAGCGAATATTTATTTCAGCGATTAGAAAGCTTAGGTGTTGAACATATATTTGGTGTACCAGGAGATTATGTTCTTGATTTAATGGATGTCTTGAACAAAACTCCCATAAATTTAATTTGTAACTGTAATGAATTGAATGCTGGTTACGCAGCAGATGCTTATGCACGGGTTAGAGGTTTAGGTGCTGTTTGTATTACCTATGGTGTGGGTGGTTTTAGTTTAGTTAATGCTGTGGTTGGTGCTTATGCAGAAAGAGTTCCCCTAGTAGTAATTAGTGGTGCGCCCAACAGTTCTGTGAAAACAAGTAACTTGCTGCTACACCACACCACAGGAGACTATAACCTGCAACTTTCGATTATGGAAAAAATCACCGTGGCGGCGGTGAACCTAACTAAAGCTAGTCAAGCAGCAACTCAAATTGATCAAACTCTAGCGGCTTGTCTGCATTATAAACGACCTGTTTATATTGAAATTCCCTTGGATTTAGTAAATCAAACTTGCATTATTCCCGAAAATCAACCGCCTCTTTCATTAAAGTTCACAAATCCAGAAACAGAATCAGCCGCTTTAGAGGAAGCCGTAGAAGAAGCTGTTAATTTATTAGAAAATGCACAGCGTCCCGTGATTTTAGCCGGTGTGGAGTTTAATCGGTTTGGTTTACAAGATAAATTGCTGCAACTGTTAGAAATTACTGGTTATCCCCTGGCTACGACTATGTTGGGTAAATCTTGTATTTCAGAAATGCACTCACAATTTATTGGTAACTATCTTGGGGCTTTGAGTCGAGATAATATCTGTGAACGCATCGAAACGGCTGACTGTGTGCTGTGTCTGGGTGCAATTATGTCTGATATGAATTTGGGAGGATACACAGCTAATCTGGATGAGCGGAAGTTAATTAATGCTAATTCTGAGAAGGTCAAAATTAAACATCATTTTTATCAACCTGTTTATTTAGGAGATTTTATTGATGGTTTAATTAGCAAGCTTCAGAAGAAAGATCATGAGACTTTAGATATTATTCCAGCTTATCATATACTTTCTGAAAGTTTTATTCCCCAGCCTGAAAATAAATTAACAAATCACCGCTTTTATGAGCGTATCAACCATTTTCTCGAAGATGATTTTATTGTGATTGCTGACACGGGAGATGCCATAATATCGACAATGGATTTATTCATGCCTCAAAATACAGATTTTATTGGACAGGCGTTTTATTTATCCATTGGTTATTCCATTCCCGCCTGTTTGGGTGCAGCTATGGCTGATCCTCTCCGTCGTCTGATGGTTTTTGTCGGTGATGGCGCTTTTCAAATGACTGCTCAAGAATTATCTACGATTATTCGCTATAAATTGAACCCGATTATTTTCTTAATTAATAATGATGGTTATACCATTGAGCGGGTGATTCAAGATGGTGCTTATAATGATATTCAACCTTGGAAATATCATGACATTCCCCACGTTTTTGGAGAAAGTTGGAGTTGTGAAGTTTCTACAGAAGGGGAATTAGAAGCGGCTTTAGTCCAAGCCAAAGCTAATACTGATTGTGTTTCTTTTATTGAAATTTACCTGGATAGGTTTGATTGTTCTCCAGGTTTAATGCGTTTGGGTAAAGCTTTGGGTAAAAAGGCTTAAAGCTTTGGTGCGTTACGCTACGGCTAACGAGAATAGAACCCCACTTGAGGTCATTTAATTTAGACTTATTAGAGTTTTGGTGCGTTACGCTACCGCTAACACACCCTACAGTTTATTTATCTTGACATGGTTATAATTTATGCTTAGTTACTGGTTAACCCCCACTGACTGGGGGAATTAATACAACTTCGTCGCCATTTTGTAGTGGTGTTTCTGGGGGGACAAAGTTTAAATTAATGCCAAAACGGGTGATTTCACGCCATTGGGCGAGTTCTGAGTGTTGAGCAATGAGGCGATCGCATACCGCGCTAACTGGTGTACCATCAGGTAATTCCAAGATTAATTCTGAAACCTGATATGCTTCTTGGTAAGCAGCAAATAACTTGACTGTTACCGTAATTATAGACTGAGACATAAAAAAATCATCTCCTCCCTGATTCCCTGATAATTTTACCCGTGTATCTATAAATTTCCAGGGTGTGGGAATGGAGGAGCCAAATTCTCAATAAAGCTGCTCTAACTTGTGGAAATCACGCTGTACTTCTATTGATAGAGCTTTATTATGAGGATCTATCTTCAGGGCTTTTTTCAGGTAAATTCTGGCTTTTAAAAGTTGATTCTCCGCAATTAAAGCTCGTCCCCAAATTTGATAGGCTACAGCTTGCCATTGTCTCACCTCTGGGTCTGCGGGTAAACGTGCGGCTAAAGCTTCCACCAGGGCGATCGCCTGGGGAAATTTTCTTCCTTTTAAAAAACGTTGCAGTTGTTCATAAGTCTTCCACTTCAGTCGCCGTTCTATTTCTATAAAATTAGGAGGCTTTGGTGGTGTTGGTGGTCTTTCCACTGTCACAGTGGTTGTTGATCCTGTGGCTGTAGTACCATCACTTCTAATGGTAGAAGACTTACTTGACCTTTGGGGGACTTCCTCAGAAGGTAATACCGTTAAAAGGAATTTGTATGCCTCTGTTAGGGCAATAAACTTATCTTTAGCTTTGATATCATCTGGGTTGATATCAGGATGATATTGCTGCGCCAGTCGTCTATAAGACGCTTTGATATCAGCAAAAGAGGCTCCTGACCTTAAACCCAATAAACGGTAGCAATCTCCAAGATCCATCTTGATCTATTAATTATCTGCGTGCAGCCTTAAAGCTTTAACTATAAACATTCATCATATAATTTATAGTTCATATTTGACCGTTTTTCTCGATTTTTAGTTTTTAGACGACTACTCAGAGCTAAAATCAGCGTATTTACTGGTTTTTAACCATAAAATTGTGGGGAGTGCAGGGTTACTTTGATGCCAAGAGACCCGGTTGATGGGAGAGTGACATGACTCCGACCTAAAGGTACGGAGCTTCTAAGAATCACTTCTTAGTTTTCCTAGTTGCTTCCTTGGGACTGCGCTCAAAGCGAGTCTTACGGGTTTTCGACTTTGACCTAGACTGAGTTTCTTCAATCCCCGGCAAACCGTCTGCGTAGGCGTTTTGGATTCCCGACTGCCCATCGGTACTAATCAATTTGATTCCTCTGTTTCTAATTACTTGACCACTAGCAACATCTCTATCAGTCGTGTAATTGCAACTAGGACAATGATGCACTCTAACGCTCAAATCTTTTCTAACTTCTGCACCACATTCAGGACACTCGATAGAAGTTCCCCTAGCGCTAACTTCAGCAAAGAATTTACCTCGTTTCCAACACACATACTTGGTGATGGTTCGGAATTGTCCAAACCCAGCGTCAAGCATCTGTAACCCAAGCATTCCTTTTGCCAAAGTCCGGTAATCCAAGTCTTCCATGAAGACCATATCACCAGCATCACAAAGAGCATGAGCTTGTTTGAAATGGTAATCTTTGCGGGTATTATCAATCCTGTGGTGAAGTCTAGCAACCTTGATGCGTTGTTTCTCGTAATTTTTAGAACGCTTCTTTTTCCGAGACAGCCTGCGTTGCAGCAATTTCAGCTGGCTTTGCATCACTTTCAGGAATTTGGGCGATTTTACGAGAACACCATCACTGGTTGCTAAAAACTTTTCCAGTCCTACATCTACCCCAATGGGAAGACCATGCGGCATGGGACTGGGAACATTAACATCACATTGAATGTTGATAGAAGCGTACCAAACATTCGCTTTATTAATTATCCGAACTTGCTTAACCACAAATCCACTCTTGATTGGGCGATGCAAGTTGATCCGAATCAGTCCCAGTTTAGGCAGTGCAATATGTATTCCTTGCACTGGGTTCTGTTTAAACTGAGGGAACAGCAAAGAACTGAACTGCCCAAACTTTTTAAATCTGGGAAACCCATGCCCAACCTTCTGAAATCCCTCCCATCCTCGGTGCAATTGTTTGAGTGCTTGCTGCAAAACCTGACTTGGTACTTCGTTTAATCGGGGAAATACTTTTTTAGCTTTTGGCAAAGCATTAAGCTGGCGCACTTCGCTAGGGAAAGGAACGTCCGCAGCTATGATATATTCATGACTAATCGAACATCTGTCAACCATGCACTTACGACTATTGCACCAGTCCTTAATTTCTCGCAACCCATAGTTGTAGGCAACGCGACAAATATCCATCCACTCAAGAAGTGTCCGTTCTTGGGTGATAGTCGGGTAGATTCGATAGCGGTAATTCATGGTTAGCATTTCACTATTCTACCAAATATTTACTAGCACTATTTTGTCTAGTAAATTAAAGCCGTGCTGCAAGCACGGGGTTTTTAACCCAATTATTTGATAAAAAGCAGAAATTATGCTTAGTTTTGTTCCCAGCCTAAAGGAATTTTGAGAAATGTGGAAAAAAATCGTATTTATTTTGCTACTAGTATTAAGCATCAGCTTTAGTAATCCTGCTGTTGCGGCGGCGGCTGGATTCAAAAGCTTTGTAGACTCCTATGATGGTTATGAGTTTTTATACCCTAATGGCTGGTTACAAGTTAAAGTTGCCAATGGCCCTGATGTGGTATTCCATGATTTAATTGAAATTTCCGAAAATGTTTCTGTAGTTATTAGCCCGGTTCCCGATGGTAAAACTTTAACAGAACTAGGAACACCCACAGAGATAGGATACAAATTAGGTAAATCGGCTTTAGCCCCTGCTGATTCCGGTCGTTCAGCCGAATTAGTGAATGCTTTTGAGCGAGAATCTAATGGGAAAGAATACTATATTCTAGAGTATAAAGTAAAACTTCCGAATCTAGAAGACCGACATAACGTCACCAGTGTCGCTGTTAGTCGGGGTAAGCTGTTTACTTTTAACGCCTCAATTCCAGAGAGACGTTGGCAGAGAGTTCAAGGTTTAATGGAAAATGTGGTAAATTCTTTCTCGGTGTATTAATGGTGAGTAGGGAAATCTGGGAAACCTCATATCCCATTAAAAACGGCTATTTTTAACCAAAATCTCATGAAAACACCGGAATTTGTCCTTGCTTCAGCTTCCCCAGCCCGCCACCGCTTGCTGCAAACTGTGGGTATTTCACCAATAGTTAAGCCTAGTGATTTTGACGAGTCGCAGGTTGAACTGAATGAACCTGCACAGTTGGTGCAAACTCTGGCAAAATGTAAGGCGGAAACTATCGCTCCACAGTTTGAATCGGCTTTGATTATGGGCTGTGATTCGGTGTTGGCGGTGAATGGTGAGATCTATGGTAAACCAGCTGATGCTACAGAGGCGATCGCCCGTTGGCACTTAATGCAAGGTAAATTTGGCGACTTGTATACTGGTCATGTGTTAATTGACTTGCGTCAAAACCAGACCTTGGTAAAGTGTCAGGTAACTAGAGTTTATTTTGCCCCAATGAGCGATCGCACTATTCAAGCCTATGTCGCTACTGGCGAACCTCTCAAGTGTGCTGGTGCTTTCGCCCTTGAAGGTTTTGGTAGTTTATTTGTGGAAAAAATTTCTGGTTGTCACAGCAATGTAATTGGTCTAAGTTTACCCCTGTTGCGGCAGATGCTAGAAGAATTGGGTTACGATGTCACCGATTTCTGGTAATGATGGATCAACCAGCACGGGTAGGGAGTGTCTACTCACTCCCGCTTATCTCTTCCTCTCTGCGTCTCTGCGTCTCTGCGTGAGAAAAAAATATTTATATTACCAACGCCAACAGAAGGTAAACTGACAAATAGATAGCATTTGCCAGAAAAAGATGTCAACTACTCCTTCTACCTCACTGCGAGAACAACAACATCCCTTAATTCACCAACTAGCTGATTGTATTGAAGCAGTTTGGCATCAGCACTTAGAACTATCACCATACAACCTACCAGAAGAATTAGGGTATGTAGAAGGGAGACTAGAAGGGGAAAAACTGATTATCGAAAATCGCTGCTATCAAACCCCGCAATTCCGCAAAATGCACCTGGAACTAGCAAAAGTCGGAAATATGCTAGATATCTTGCATTGTGTCATGTTTCCCCATCCAGAATATGACTTACCGATGTTTGGTTGTGACTTAGTTGGGGGTAGAGGTCAAATTAGTGCGGCGATCGCCGACCTATCCCCGGTAGACTTAGAGCGTAAGTTACCAACATCATATAACACCAAACTCACAGCCCTCACAGAAGTTAACTTTTCCCAACCCCGTGAACTACCAGAATGGGGACATATATTCTCAGATTTTTGTCTTTTCGTGCGTCCTAGTTCTCCAGAAGAAGAGAAAATGTTTCTGTCCCGTGTACAAGCATTTCTAGAGATACATTGTACCCAGGCGATCGCATCAACACCAGTTTCCCCAGAAAAATCCCAACAAATTCTCGCCGGACAACGCAACTACTGCACCAAACAGCAACAAAACGACAAAACCCGCAGAGTATTAGAAAAAGCCTTTGGTCAAGAATGGGCAGAAAATTACATGACCACAGTATTATTTGACCTCCCAAAATAACAAATATTCCTCACCATTTATTAATCTCCCACATTCTCCTCATCTCCCCCATCTGTAAGTTCTGTTACGTTTTCCCCTAACTGATGAATGTAGAATTTATTCAACTAGATCAATGGAGTTAGACAACAGCAGCAAAGTCTTAGAGCAAATATTCCCAAGATCAAACACTAAATAATTCGTTGACCAAAAAGTTAAGGAAACTGTAATGTGAAGAATGCTCTATTTGACATATATTTGTATATATCAGGGAATAGGGAACTCTTAACAGGGAACAGGCTTGAAACTCGCTGTCAGGGTTTAATTATATGTTTTTATCCTCACCTCCTTGGCGGTTGTTATAGCAGTTGACTCATACCATTTCTTAATGATAGAAATGCCTAACAAGCCTCTAAAACTGCTACTAGTGGGTAAATTCAGCGCTGTTACTCACAGAAAATGGAGATAACCAAATACTTTATTTCCCACAAAAAGCTTTTTAGAGACTGTCTATCTAGCCTCTGAAAAACTTACTATCCCTGAACTAAGTTTGAGAAAAAAACTTGTGAAATTGCCTTGCAGATACTCACTTCAGTGATTATATTTAGTAAATTTATACCAGGATGCAATCAGAAATCCTGCTTGGGTAATGTAACTCTCAATGATACCTACAGCCAATAAAATGTCCCTTTACCAAGCACAATTTTATCAAACTGTAAAGTTGAAGTGCATCTGGGAGTAAATTTTCAGTAATTAGTCTTTATAGTGGTCAGGATGCTAATTACTAACAACTGTTTGACTGAATTTAATCCCAATTTCACAAAAAAATGTAATGCATACAAACCTAAAAACTGAGATCACCTCTCAAGCCTCTTCATTCCGAATTACCGATTAGGAATTGGTATAACTACCCCTAATTCATTTTTGGCGTTGCTGAATCAAAGTATGAAATGCCAAAATTACCATTCTTGTTCTTCCTACCTTTGCGCCTTTGCGCCTAACGCACTTCGTGCTAGAGCCTCCGGCACGCTACGCGAACGCTTCGCTGATGCGTGAAACAAATTCATATTCTCAATCAGCAACGCCTCATTTTTTATTTCCATAAGCAAAATTCAACCAACAGGCAACAACCATGTCAAGGGTGACTGAAAAGCCAAGCTCACAAGAGCTGCTACTTGAGACGGAACAACCTAAGATTTGGTGGGGTATTGCTGTAGCCCTGCCAATTGTCATAGCTGCTGGGCTACTAACTACAGCTAAAGTTGAACAACTGAAAAAAATAGGTATGTCAGTACCTATAAAACCAGTAACTAATAATATTAGCGCTGTGGGGCGCTTGGAACCAAAAGGACAAGTCTTAAAACTCTCCGCCCCCACAGGTGGATTGCAATCTTCATCACGAGTCCAGCAAGTTTTTGTGAGTGAAGGTGAGCGAGTTAAAAAAGGTCAAATGATTGCCATATTAGACAACCATGACACCCAACTGGCAATTGTAGAAGAAGCAAAAGCCAGACTGCAAGAAGCACGGGCGAATTTAGCTCAAGTCAGACTAGGTTCCCCCAGAGATATTGAAGCCCAAACAGCAGTTCTGGCTCGCCTACAAGCCCAGTTCAACGGAGAAAGGGATGCTCAACAAGCCACAATTACTCGCATCGCAGCCCAGTTGAGTGGAGAAAAACTGGCTATGCAAGCAACAGTTAATCGCCTGGAAGCTGAACTCAGGGGGCAACAAGATACTTTAAAAGCAACTATTTCCCGCATTCAAGCAGAACAAAGAAATGCTCAAGTTGATGTGGGACGCTATGAGATGTTGTACCGAGAAGGTGCGATTTCTCAACAAGAACGGGATAGACGCAGACTCAGCGCTGTCACTTTTAATCAGCAAGTAATTGAAAGCCAAGCTACCCTGCGACAGGTAGAAGCGACTCTACGCCAACAACTGGCCGAGGCTAGAGCCAACCAAGTAAAAACTATCGCCACCTTAGAACAACAGCTAGTGGAAGCTAGAGTTAACCGAGATAAAACCACAGCAGCTTTACAAAGTCAAATTAACGAAGAACAATCCCGATTCAAAAGGATTCAAGAATTTCGCCCTACCGATCTCCAAAGAGGAGAAGCGCAAGTTAATAACGCCCTCGCTAATCTGAAAAGAGCAGAAGCAGAACTGAAATTAACTTATATTCAAGCGCCGATTGCGGGAGAAATTTTAGCAGTTCACACCAAATCAGGAGAAGCTATCAACACCAATGGTATTGCTGAGATGGGAGAAACTAATGAAATGACTGTGGTGGCCGAAGTTCCAGAAGACAGAATTGCTCAAGTGCGTATCGGTCAAACTGCGACTATCAGCAGCGAAAATGGTGCATTTATTGAAGAATTAAAAGGAACTGTCATTGAAATTGGCAGACAAATTGGTAAAAGAGATGTCTTGAGTACAGATCCCGTAGCAGATGTAGACGCGAGAGTTGTGGAAGTTAAAATTGCCTTGATTCCAGAAGATAGTCAGCGCGTTTCTGGTTTTACCAATGCTAAGGTAATTACCCAAATTAATAAAGATTCCACCACTTCTGATTGAAGATTAACATCAATTGGAAGTAGGAATTTAACGAAAAGAAAAGATAATTTTAGATTTTGGATGATATATTCCCATCCAAAATTTAAATTTTAATGGCTTTCTTAATGAGGCATTACCTATTATGGCTTATAAAATCCCCCTATCTTGGTTACAACTAACCAGAGACAAAAGTCGCCTAGCCGTGGCTTTGGCAGGAATTGCCTTTGCTGATATTCTGATGTTTATGCAAATTGGTTTTAGGGATGCACTCTATTATAGTAATGTGCGCTTACATGGTAGCTTAAAAGGCGATATTGTTTTAATTAATAAACAATCTAATGCTTTATTGGCAATGGAACCCTTTTCTCAAAGAAGGTTGTATAAAGCTTTAGAATTAGAAGCAGTAGAATCAGTACATCCGATATATTTGGATTACACAACATGGCGTAATCCGGTTACAGGTCGCCCTCGGAGTATTTTGATTTTTGGTATGAATCCAGAATCTAATCTGTTTGATTTGCCAGGAGTTCAAGAAAATTTAGATAAATTGAAACTACCTGATGTGGTTTTATTTGACCGTTCTTCTAGAGAAGAATATGGCCCCATTGCTGCGGAGTTGGATCAAGGAAAGACTTTAACAGCAGAGGTACAAAGAAGACGGGTTAAGGTAGAGGGATTATTTACTTTAGGTGCATCTTTTGGAGCAGATGGTAATTTAATTACCAGTGATGTGAATTTTTTGAGAATATTTAATAATCGTCAAGGGGGATTAATTGATATAGGTTTAATTAGATTGAAGCGAGGACAAAATGCTGATATTATCGCCCGACAATTACAGAATTATTTATCTGATGATATGACTGTTTTAACCAAAGAACAGTTTATTGAGTTTGAGCGTAATTACTGGGCGAGTAGTACTGCAATTGGATTTATCTTCACTTTAGGTACAATTATGGGTTTCATTGTTGGGACTGTAATTGTATATCAAATTCTTTATACGGAAGTTTCGGATCATCTATCAGAATATGCTACTTTGAAGGCTATAGGTTATACGCAGAGATACTTATTAACTGTGATTCTGCAAGAAGCATTGTTGTTAGCTTGCTTAGGATACATTCCGGGATGGATTATTGCTATGTTCATGTATTCTAGTGCCAGAGATGCAACACTTTTACCAGTGTTTATGAGTTATGGACGGGCAATAACTGTGTTGATTTTAACAATAATTATGTGCTTTGTTTCCGGTGCGATCGCAGTCCGTAAATTGCGTTCTGCCGATCCAGCCGATATCTTTTAAAAAAAAATATTGCCAATTACAAATTAAATCTAAACTGTCAATATTGATGAGAAAATTGGATTTATAATTGATAAGTGATAGGCAGTATTTACAGGCATTACATACAATTCGAATATAGAACGACTAACACGCAATCACCTACTTTAATATGAGACAAGAACCTGTAATTGCTATAAAAAATCTCAACCATTACTATGGCAAAGGCGCACTGAGAAAACAGATTTTATTTGATATTAACCTAGAGATTTATCCTGGGGAAATTGTGATTATGACTGGCCCATCTGGTTCAGGTAAAACAACATTACTCAGCTTAATTGGGGGGTTAAGGTCTGTACAAGAGGGCAGTTTAAAATTTTTAGGTGTAGAACTATCTGGCGCTAGTCAAAATAGATTAGTCCAAATTCGGCGTAATATTGGTTATATTTTTCAAGCGCACAATTTGTTGGGTTTTTTAAGTGCGACCCAAAATGTGCAGATGGCCGTGGAATTGAATGATCATATTACTCCTCAGGAAGCAATCTCTAAGTCACAAGCCATGTTGGGGGCGGTGGGCTTACAGGACAGAGTTAGTTATTACCCAGATAGTCTTTCTGGTGGACAAAAACAAAGAATAGCGATCGCTCGCGCCCTGGTGAATAATCCCCCATTAGTCCTAGCAGACGAACCAACAGCAGCTTTAGATAAACAATCAGGGCGAGATGTTGTAGAAATTATGCAAGGTCTGGCTAAAGAACAAGGAACTGCTATTTTGCTTGTGACTCACGATAACCGGATCTTGGATATAGCTGACCGAATTGTGGAAATGGAAGATGGTATTTTAGCCCGTGATTCTCCCAGTGCAGTCATTGAAAACCCATAATTGATACTCATAATCCATAACTATATTGCAGCACCCTGAATGCAAAACTATGATCTATTAGAAGGGGATTTTTTAACTGTCGGAAGCTTATCCTTTGCAGAAATATTTGGCTTACGAGTGGTGCGGAAAGTTACATTTACCCCATCATTAGTTTGTTCTAGCACTAGTAGAGGCGTAGGTTTAGCCTTTTGATCCCAATGCATATAGATAATCCGTCCTTGAATTGTCGGTTGCCAATTATCTTCACTTTCAACGGGGCTAAGATAAGTTTCAATACAGTCAATAATTTGGCTAATAGTGGCAGAAGTGGCTTGTGTCGGTAACTTGATTAACCGCATTTGCACACGAAACAGCACTCGTTTAGCCACATTGGGACTAACGCCAGTCTCATATTCCACATCAAAAACTTCATCAACTTGTCGTCCACTGCTAGCAATACCCACAATTCCTTGCTGGGCTTGACTGGGGCGGAGTGCTTGAGAGATTTTATCTTTGACTTGGACTTTAATTTGATTCAAAATCGCAAAGTGAAACACCTCCTCTGACATCCGCATTCGCAGATAATCTAAGTTAAAATCCCGTGAGTTCACTAAGTCGGGATTAGTTTCCATCTTGCGGATAGTTTCCAGGGCTAGTTTAAACTTTTTTTCTAGTTCTCGCGCCCGGAATTTTTGAAATTTGACTTTTTTTTCCCACTTATTTAGCTGAAATTTACCATACACTAGCAAACCAATCACCGTTAAGGCTAGTCCAGCAGAAGTCATAGCCAGCATTGGTGGTAGTACAGGGAGATTGGCTAAGACCGGTTGGGTGATGTTTGTTGTCTTGGTTGTAGGGGATTGGGCAATAAACATTGAATTAAGCATCATTGGATCATTGCTGAGTATACAGAAACAACTAACTACTTGACTGATTATATTTAGGATGCCCAAATCTTGAACTCATTTAGCTATGTGGTAATTATTTTTTGCATACAATCTGAACACCTGAAATTACTGGGATTGGATCAGAGAAAAATTGTTCCCTGCAATGATATGTTAAGATGAACTCTAGTATATATAGTCACTAAAACTTGACTATGGGACATCTACCAACTCTCAAACATCTTTCTGAAGCTTCATTGAGCAATATTCGCTTAATTGCGACAGATATGGATGGTACGCTCACTAAAAAAGGCAAATTTTCGGCGAAATTGCTGCAAGCTTTCGAGGATTTAGAGGCTGCGGAGATAAAAGTCTTAATTATCACGGGGCGTTCGGCTGGCTGGATGAGTGGAATTTCTCAGTTGATGCCTGTGGTTGGTGCGATAGCTGAAAATGGGGGACTATTTTATACATCTGAGCATGATCAACCAGTGACTTTAACACCCATTCCGGACTTAGCAGCCCATCGTCAGAGTTTAAGTGTAGCTTTTGCAAAATTAAAAACCCAATTTCCCGAAATCCAGGAATCAGCTGACAATCGTTTTCGAGTAACAGATTGGACTTTTGATGTGGCGGCTTTCAGTTCTGATGAATTAAAAATAATGGCTGGTCTTTGCCAAGAGATGGGTTGGGGATTTACTTACAGTCATGTCCAGTGTCACATTAAACCCCAAGAGCAAAATAAGGCCATGGGTTTATGGCAAGTGTTGCGAGAATACTTACCTACATTTTCACGAGAACAAATCCTTAGTATTGGTGATAGTCCCAACGACGAAAGTTTATTTGATCCACAGCATTTTGATGTTTCTATAGGTGTAGCCAATGTGATGAAATATATAAATCAGTTACAACATCAACCTCAGTATATTACTCAGGCTGCTGAAGGAGATGGATTTTGCGAGTTATGTCGTTATATGTTGTCTAGGAAATAAACTCATGGGTAAATCTATCTGGTGTGAGTGCCAGAATCACTTTGTACCTGGAATAAATAGCTTTTGGTTGATTCTAAATAATTTGCTAGATTAAAAGGAGATGAAGTCAAGCAAGTGGCATAATTGAGTAGAAATGTTAATTTATCGGGACTTCAAGGAACTATATAGCCATGATTATCCCTAGAAAAGTACATCATCATCTGATATCTTGCATCTAATGGTTAAAATTGCATCTACCCGAAAAAACTATGCTCATCCAGGTGAAAAAACCCTTGAAGTCTTGTGTTCCGCGCCGACAGACTATCAGACTATCAACAGTCAAAAGTCTCAGCTTGTTTAGCCCAGATCCTGTGGCGAGTGAGTCCGGTGTGATCCCCGTTAAAAACTAGGACTAAAGTGGTTGTGTGTGATGAGCAACTAGTGTAGAACTAGAATTAATGTTAACTAGATGCAAGCTGTCACCGCCCCAAGGAAGTAGTTAAACGCCCATGAAGAATGAAAAAACGCATCATAGGGATATAGCAAAGGGAAAATCCTTACCCTGTAGGGGTTGATCAATGTTTTTCTGAGGAGGAATACCTGCTTAGTTAGGTAATATCTGTGATGTTGATTATTGCTAAAATCTAATCTATATCAAAAATTATTTATGTCAGTCCATGAAAGTAGTTTTGGAGAGACCACAGATCTAATTATTGATATTAGTCAGCAGGAGCATTCCTACTTGCAGGAAAATTCTAATTCTGTAACTAGTTTAGCGAGAAATAAGGAACCCATTTCGACATTTCTAGCTCCCTTGACTAAAGGTACTTTTAAACAAGTGGTTGCAGAAGTGGAGCAAAAACTCCAGATTGTTCATCAAACCCTATCAATGTTAGATTCCAAGGGGTTTGAAACAATTCTCCAAGAAATGTTGCATTCCATTACCTTAAAAACTGGAGAATTGCTGGGAGCAGACCGGACAACAATATTTTTATTGGATGAAGACAAGCAAGAACTTTGGTCAATTTTAGCCGAGGGAGATAAAAAAGCTTCTTTAGAAATTCGGATGCCCGCAGATAAGGGGATTGCGGGAGAAGTCGCCACTTTCAAGAAAGTAATCAATATTCCTTTTGACTTCTATGAAGATCCGCGCTCGGCATTTGCTCAGGAACAAGACAAGAAAAGCGGCTATCGTACTTATACAATGCTCGCGTTGCCACTGTTGAATGAAGACGGAAAATTAGTGGCCGTGGTGCAGTTACTAAATAAATTAAAATCTGCAAATAATCCAGAAGATCCGATATCAGAGCGGGTTAATACTGTAGGATTTAGCGAAACTGATGAACAATTATTCCAGGAATTTGCTCCTTCAATTCGTCTAATTTTAGAGTCGTCGCGGTCTTTTTATATAGCGACTCAAAAACAAAGAGCTTTAGCGGCGTTAATGAAGGCCATTAAGTCCCTCAGTCAAAGTAGTCTTGACTTAGAAGATACCCTGAAGCGGGTAATGGACGAGGCCAAGGAACTGATGAATGCTGATCGCAGTACTCTATGGCTGATAGATAGCGATCGCCATGAATTATGGACGAAAATTACTCAAGATAATGGTTCTACTAGGGAGTTGCGCGTAGCCATAGGGAAAGGTTTTGTCGGCATGGTAGCCGCATCTGGAGAAAAGCTAAATATTCCCTTTGATTTGTATGACCATGCTGATGCAGATACTGCTAAAGAAATGGATCGGCAAAATGGCTATCGTACTTGTAGTTTACTCTGTATGCCAGTATTTAACGCCGATCAGAAATTGATTGGGGTGACTCAACTGGTTAATAAAAAGAAGTCAGGAGATTTTCCGACATATAACTCCGATACGTGGCCGAAAGCTCCAGAATGCTTCCAAGCTAGTTTTGACCGCAACGATGAAGAGTTTATGGAAGCTTTTAATATTCAAGCTGGTGTGGCGCTGCAAAATGCTCAGTTGTTTGCTACGGTCAAGCAACAAGAACAAATGCAACGGGATATTCTGCGGAGTCTTTCTAATGGCGTGATTTCTACAGATAAAGCTGGGATGATTATTACCGCCAATGAAAGTGCCAAAAACTTATTAGGATTAGAAGTCGAAGAAAGTTTAGAAGGCAGATTAATTACTGAAGCGATCGCCATTAAAGAAGGAGACTTTAGTAAATGGTATCGAGATGCGCTACAAATAAATAATTTCCAGCTATCTCAACAATACTATCCTGATCGGACACTGATGAGTAATGGTGTAGAACAACATAGTATTAACTTGTCCATTAACACCATTGCTGATGCTAGCGACCAACAGCAAGTCCGGGGGGCGTTGGTGGTCATGGAAGATATCAGTGATGAAAAACGCCTCAAGAGTACCATGTACCGCTACATGACTCAGGAATTAGCCGAAGAATTGCTAAAATTGGATGATGCTAAACTAGGTGGCGATCGCAAAGAAGTTTCCATCTTATTTTCCGATATTCGCGGTTACACCACTCTCACAGAAAGTTTGGAAGCTGAAGAAGTCGTAAGTATGCTCAACGACTACTTTGAATCAATGGTAGAAGCCGTTTTTAAACATAAAGGCACTCTCGATAAATATATTGGTGATGCTATTATGGCTGTCTTTGGTTCCCCCTTACCTTTAGAGAACCACGCTTGGATGGCCGTGCAAACAT
The DNA here is from genome assembly GCF_034931085.1 of Nodularia harveyana UHCC-0300. Taxonomy (NCBI): domain Bacteria; kingdom Bacillati; phylum Cyanobacteriota; class Cyanophyceae; order Nostocales; family Nodulariaceae; genus Nodularia; species Nodularia harveyana. The sequence goes on from NZ_JAYGHG010000019.1 coordinate 85,722, forward strand.
CAATAGAAATGCGCCATCGCCTGATGGACTTTAATCAACGTCGCCACTCTGATAGTAAACCCAGAATTAAAATTGGTATCGGCATCAATTCTGATACCGTGATTAGTGGTAATATCGGCTCCAGTAAGCGGATGGAATTTACCGCCATTGGTGATGGCGTTAACCTTGGTTCCCGATTAGAAAGCATTAGTAAACAGTACGGTTGTGACATCGTTCTCAGTGACAACACCTTTAAACCTTGCCAAGAACAGATTTGGGCTAGAGAATTAGACTACATTCGCGTTAAAGGCAGAAACGAGCCAGTAGCTATTTACGAATTAGTCGGTTTACGTTCCGATCCTGTTAGTAGCGAAAAACTACAAGTAATTGACCATTATCACAAAGGACGTGAATATTACCTCAGTCGCCAGTTCACCTATGCTAGAGCTGAGTTTGCCAAAGTCTTAGCGGTTGACAACCAAGATAAAGCTGCTATGTTGCATCTCCTACGTTGTCAGCACTGGTTACAATCACCCCCCACAGATTTTGAATGGGATCAGGGCGTTTGGACTTTTCAAGAAAAATAGCCTTAGCTGAGGATTAGGAATTGGGAAGTTTATTAGCATAGTGAATTTCACTTCCTAGTTGAGGATATTGAGCAAAAGGTCAGGACTTACGCAACAATTGCCAAAAATCTTGATTTATCGTTCGCGTAGCGTGCGCGAAGCGCATACCGCCAAGAACGCCAAGAAAACGTAGATTATGCGTAAGTCCTAAAGGTAAATCCTGATTTTCAAGTTGCGACTTAAACAAAATTACTTGTTACAGAAGTTGGTGAAAAAATTACTACAAATCATGAATTTATTTCAAGAATCGTAACAGTATATATAAATGGGAATATATATTAATACATCAAAAAAATAACAATCGTTACTTTTCGCGTTCATAAATTTGTTTGTGAAAGATAATTGGGATGTGTTGTCAAGGTAACTGTTTAAGTTACAGACTACAAATAAAACACAGGTTATTATTTTTATGAATGCTATTTCTACTGTTGATTTAAAACGACCCAGTTGGCAAACTGCTCTCATGTTCGCGTTGGGTTTTTGGTTGAGTGCTAGCTTAGTTTTGGACTGGGTAATTATGCCTAGTCTTTACCTTTCTGGCATGATGAGTGAGGCAAGTTTTACGACAGCAGGCTATGTGATTTTTTGGAATTTTAATCGCATAGAATTATTATCTGCGGGTGTGGTTTTGACTAGTGTATTGGCTTTGAGTAAAACTACATCTCGCTGTAGTCCTAGAGTGATTATTTTTGCCGCTATGCTGTTGGCTATTACTTTGTTAAATACTTATTTCTTGACTCCGCAAATGTGCGCTGTCGGAACTCATCTAAATTTATGGGAAACAGCATCTACAATTCCAATGGAGATGAATGTATTACATGGCGGTTATTTTGTGCTGGAAGTAGTGAAAATATTGGCAGCCGGAACACTTTTAAGCTGGTGCTGGCAAGAAAAGTTGAGCTAGTATGTGGCTGATTTCAAATTACACCCCAAAAGATAAAGAGGCTCAAACATACTGAGCCTTTTTTGTTATTCTACGTCGGGTGAGGCTTCGTTGTTAAACCATAGTAAACGTGCAGCTAGGATAGCAAACCCGACTGCTGCGATCGCTTTTAATATGCGTGTAGGTAATAATTCTGCCACAGCACCACCGGCTAATGCTCCTAAAAGGCTGGTGAGTAATAGTGCGCCAGCTGTACCAAAAAATACTGCCTGTCGAGACTGAGAACGTCCTGAAAGTGCGATCGCCGCTAATTGGCTTTTGTCACCTAATTCTGAGAGAAAAACTGTAATAAAGCTGAGTCCTAAAAGATGCCAGTCCATATTTTTGGGGGAGTAGGGAGTAGGGAGCAGGGGAGCAGGGAGTCTGAGCTTCTGAATTACCTTAACGAAGCTCCTCTGAACTAAGAATTACGAACTACGAATTACGAATTACGAACTAAAGATTACATCCCAAAACAACATCAGGGAAATGAACAATAACATCATCCCTGCTGATTTTTCTACAGTTTTGGGACTGAGACGATTAGCCATCCAACCACCTAAAAGCACACCTAACAAGCTAGTGGTAATTAGCGCCGCCCCAGATCCGACAAACACTACCCACGGTGCATGAGATTCTGCACTCATTAATAAAGTGGATAGCTGAGTTTTATCGCCAATTTCTGCCAGGAATATAGTAATGAAAGTGGTGAGGAAAATTGCTGCTACTGATTCCCGCTTTGTTTGACTATCGGTAACTACAGGCTGGTGTGGCTCGATGATTGTCGCCGTTATGTTAGATTCCTTGGCATCTTTGATTTGTAGTTGATTTTCAGTCTCAGATGTAACAGAAAAAGTTGCAGGTACAGATTCAAGATTCACAGGCAGTAGTTTTAGTTGCTAGGTTACTTTCATATTCTTCTCATTTTCTCAGATTGTAGTGATAAATTGCAACTCTATTGCAGAAAATGTCATAGGTAAGGACTTTTGACACTCCTCAGCCTAAAGGCGTGAGGATTCTTCATTCATAGACCCAACTTGCTCATACAGGATTTCTCCAGTATGAGTAGAGGTCGAATCTCCTGAAGCGTTCACCTCGACTACGCTCAGTGAGCGAAGCCGAACCGAAGTTCCCGTATGCCCTACGGTACTCAAGGCTAATTGCAGAATGTTGATAGCAGCATTCCAATCTCTATCCAAAC